>NZ_JBUZWC010000008.1:0-135967 GCF_055329585.1 Virgibacillus sp. GM2-2
CCAGCGCCGATGGTAGTTGGGACTTTGTCCCTGCAAGAGTAGGACGCCGCCAGGCAAACATAAAGCGAAGATTCATTATAAATGGATCTTCGCTTTTTTATTTATACAAAAGGAAGGAGTCCCTAATATTGAGACTCCTTCTTTTCGTAGTATTCGTGTTAGCTCATTCCATATGGCCCGAGCGTTTGTTTATCTTTAGCACTTAGTTGTGTAACAAACGGAACCACTGATTGCATGGTTTGGCCAAGAGATTGGTTATTTTTTGTCATGGTGTAATACGTTGCTGCACCGACCCCAATTGATGCTAAAAGTGGTACCCACATATTGCTTCTGTCCATACAAATCTCAACCCTTCTATAATGTCATGAGACATTATTAGGTTTACTCGATGAATACAATTAATGCGCGGAAAGTCATTCCATTCGTGCTGTGTTTTTAGCTTCTATAGCGGCATTATTCCCTGCAAGCCTTCCGGTTACTAAAGCAGATGTTATGTTATATCCACCTGTATATCCGTGAATATCTAAGATTTCTCCACAAAAAAATAATCTATGCATGATTTTTGATTGCATTGTTTTTGGAATAATTTCTTTTATGGAAACTCCACCACCAGTGACAAATGCTTTCTCAAGCGGTAACGAACCATCAACATTGAATGTGAATTGTTTTATATCATTTACGATTGCTCGTACAACTTCTTTTGAAATTGATGCAGATTTTTGTTCCTCATTTATTTTATTTTTTACAAAAAGATAGGATAGTAATCGTTCAGGTATTAGTCCTTTAAAGCTATTCTTAATTGACTTTTTAGGGTTATCCTGCAAAATATCCCAAACGTCATCAATTAGAGAACTTTCATTTTTATGTGGTAGTACATCTAGTGTCATTGTTACCTCTGATCGGCCTTTCATAAGCTCTTTAACAACAAATTGGGAGCAACGTAATACTGCAGGTCCTGAAATGCCAAAATGAGTAAAAATCATATCCATTTGATGCGTAATGATAGGTTTGTTTTTTTTGTTTAAAACTGTAAGGGAAACGTCCCTAAGTGAGAGTCCTTGTAATTGTTTCTGTTTAATAAATGGTTCATTTGAGGTTAATGCTACCTCTGTTGGATAGAGTTCTGTAATTGTATGCCCAGCTTTTTTTGCCCATGCATACCCATCACCAGTTGATCCAGTATGCGGTACTGCCTTACCCCCGACAGCAATTACAACAGAGTTTGTTGTAACCTTTTCATTGTTAGCTAATATGATAGTGTGTTCGTGTTCAGCATAGTGAATTGCTTTTACTTCCGTTTGCATTCGAATGGTGACGTTTAACTCATTTAATTTATTTATAAGAGCATTTACGACTGTTTTTGCCGAGTTTGTAACAGGAAACATACGTCCATGGTCTTCTTCCTTTAACCTAACTCCCATTTCTTCAAAGAAATCAATAATGTCATAATTGTTGAATACAGAAAATGGGCTGTATAAAAACTTTCCATTACCAGGAATGTGTTTTATTACTTCATCTTCAGGGAGTCGATTAGTCACATTACATCGACCACCACCAGAAATGGCTAACTTTTTTCCTAGCTTCGTTCCTTTTTCGATTAAGAGGCATTTGGCACCATTTTCGGCAGCAGCAATCGATGCCATTAAACCAGAAGGGCCACCTCCAATTACGGTTACATCATATGTCAATTTGTTTCATTCCTTTCGCTAGTATCGTACCATTAATTTAAGCTAATTCCTATTTTTTAATTACGAAGGTAATGAATTGAAATGTGCACACGAATCGATTACTGAACACTGATAGAGCAAGTTTTTCGAAATAGAGAATAATGTATCAGGGGTTATTAACGTTCGTATATTTGACCTATTTTTATGTAATCTTTATCGTTGTACCTATCAGATATGATAAAATGAATTAAGTGTTATAAAAATGAGAATCAGGTGAATTTATGTCGAATATTGTCAAAGGTACCATGTTGCTTACAGGTGCCGCATTTTTATCGAAATTTTTAGGGATGATTTATGTTATCCCGTTTAACTATTTAGTAGGAGAAGAAGGTGGAACATTATTTACGTATGCCTATGTTCCTTATAATATATTAATCACAATATCAACTATTGGAGTACCGCTTGCGGTATCTAAATTCGTATCGAAATATAATGCCCTTGGGGATTATGAAACGGGTTTGAGAATATTTAAATCAGGTATTTCTTTAATGGCTGTAACTGGGTTTATGGCATTTTTAATTCTTTACTTTGGAGCTGAATACATAGCCGGCTTAACAACAAAAACAGAGGAAGGATTAGTCTCACTTGCTAACATTACAACCGTGATCAAAATGGTTAGTTTTGCACTTATTGTTATTCCGGCAATGAGTATAGTACGTGGTTTTTTCCAGGGATATCAGTCAATGGGGCCAACTGCAGTTTCGCAGGTAGTGGAACAGATAGTTCGAATAGTTTTCTTGCTAATTGCAGCATTTATTATTATTAAGGTACTTGGTGGTAGTAAAGCCACTGCCGTCGGGTTTGCAACATTTGCAGCATTTATTGGAGGGTTGGGTTCTTGTGTAGTGTTGTATCTTTACTGGCGGAGACGAAAGTCGTTTATATACCAAAACATTGAAAAACAAAGGATACGAAGTACTGTTCCAACTATGGAATTATTTAAGGAACTATTTCAGTACGCTGGACCATTTGTATTAGTCGGAATTGCTACACCACTTTATCAAGTAATTGACCAGTTTACATTTGATAGAGCGATGACTGCTATCGGTTTAAAAGACCTTGCAAAAGTAGCTTTAGGCGCAATCAATTTATACGGACATAAGTTAGTAATTATTCCTGTTACATTAGCAACGGGATTATCCCTAGCAATTTTACCTGCTCTTACAAAATCATTTAATGAAAAAAATAAGACACTTTTATTTAAACAAATCAATCAGGCCTTGCAAATCGTTATTGTACTGACTGTTCCAGCGGTAGTTGGACTTTCTATGCTTTCCGACGTAGCTTATGGATCATTGTATGGAATGTATCGTATTGATCTTACAGGATCGTTACTGGGCTGGTATGCACCGGTAGGTTTATTATTTGGGCTGTTTTTAGTATCAGCGTCTATACTACAAGGAATTAACCAACAACGTTTTGCACTAATTAGCTTGTCTGGTGGATTATTAATCAAAATTCTGTTCAACATACAGTTAATTCATATGTTTGGTGCAAAAGGTGCCATTTTTGGTACTGCGCTTGCTGTTACAACTGCGGTTGCACTCAACTTATGGCGAATTCATACAGCAATTAATTTTTCATTTAAGCAATTGTTTAAACGAACTTTATTAGTGTGTATCTTTTGTTTATTTATGGTTGTTGCTTTATGGTTATCTAAATTAGTATTAGGAACTTTTATTCCTTTCGAGGAAGACAGATGGGCAGCAATTATAATGCTTGTTGTTGGTGTTATATTTGGTGGCGGTGTTTACTTATGGTTAGGTTACCACTCTACATTGTTAGAACGTACATTGGGAAATAAGGTACGTGTGTTAGACCGTATATTTGGGCGTTAAAAGGAGGAGTTCCATCGTATGCGTCTTGATAAGTTACTTGCGAATATGGGATATGGAAGTCGTAAGGATGTTAAACAACTTTTGAAACAAAAAGTGGTTTCCATAAATGATAAGATTGTAAAAGATGGTAGTGTCCATGTCGATCCATCTACTGATACAATTCAAGTTGGCGATGAAACGGTTCATTATCAAAAACATATTTATGTAATGATGAATAAACCACCGGGAGTAATATCGGCCACTGTGGATGATAAGGAGAAAACAGTGGTTGATCTTTTATCCAATACGCTTCAACATTTTCAACCTTTTCCTGTTGGACGATTAGATAAAGATACGGAAGGTTTACTACTTTTAACGAACAATGGTGAGTTAGCACACAGGCTCACCTCACCAAAAAAGGATATATATAAAGTTTATTATGCAAAAATCGATGGTCAAGTTACACAGGAGGATATTGAGCGATTTTCAGAAGGTGTGACACTTGAAGACGGATATCATACAAAACCATCGAAGTTAACTATTTTATCAGCTAGCACTTCCTCGGAAATAGAAATAGCAATTACAGAAGGAAAATATCATCAAGTTAAACGGATGTTTGAAGCTATTGGGAAAAAAGTAACATATTTAAAAAGATTAAAGATGGGACCACTTATATTAGACCCTGCATTGGGATTAGGGGAGTATAGAGAGTTAACAGAAAAAGAACTAAATCTCATTGTATAAAAATAGCTGACGAGCAAGTCGTCAGCCTTATTATATCTATATTATGAGTTAACTACTTTTTTATCTGTGATTTTCCATTTGCCTCTAGTTGGGCTACTAACAAGACCATTATACACTAATACATGTAAATCTCGTTGTATCGTCCGGTTAGTCGTATCAAACTCTTCCGCTAACTCAAGTGTCGTTACCATTCCGCTTTCTTTAATGTAGAAATAAACGGCCTTCACTCTTGTTAGCTTTCGGGATGTTGAATAATCCAAATAACCACTCCTTAATGAAATCATTAAACATGTGGTGCAATGAATCTACGACGTTACTTATATTTTAAATGTTTTTCGTTTATTTTAAAAGCTATATTTCTAAAACTTTGGGAAAAATATATATAAAATTTCCTTATTTCATACGATGAAAGAAGAAAGAGGTATGTCTTTATGTCGAAAAACCCACATTATTTTATAGGAATTTCACTTCCGATGGAGTTAAAAGAAAAATTAGTCCAGTGGCAAATGATTTTGAAAAACAACCTTTCTTATAAACAATGGACACATAAAAAAGATTTTCATATTACCTTAAAGTTTCTAGGTCCAGTTTCAACTGACGAGATCATGAAATTGAAGAGATTGCTACATAAAACAGAAAAGCTCTCAGCCTTTTCACTTACAATAGATGGTATACATTATTTTGGAAACCCAGTTTCACCTCGTGTTTTATTTTCGTATGTTGAATCGTCAGACCAATTAAGCAAACTGGCGGAATTGGTAGATTCTTGCGCGTTTTCGAGTGGCTTTGATAAAGAAAATCGACCATTTCGTCCTCATATTACATTAGCAAAGAAATGGAAAGACGTTTCTCAAAAAGTTGATCTTTCAACTATTATAACCGAGTTTAAGCATGAAAAATTTACTATTACGGTCGACCGCATTAATCTTTTTCAAATCCATCCGATGAGTAGCCCGAAATATGAGACGGTTGAAACGTATATGTTAAAAGAAGGTGACGAAAATCGCACAATTGATTAAATTACAAGATTATATTTCACGTTATGAATGGAACGCATATCGTTATCCAAGTCAGTACATTCGTTTAAAACAGGAAAACTGGCAAAAGCTTTTTGATTTGTGGCGTACACCTCAGGAAGAAATTTATGAGCTAGAGTCAAATGAAAAGGAAACATTGTACTCGAGATGGAAATCCTTTATTAAAAGGGACCCTACACAAGAAGAAAACGAAGACCTTGAGGATGCTCTACCAAAAACCGAGGAACAGCTAAAGCAATATTTTTTAGATAAATTGTTTCCATTTCAGTTAAAGTGGGCCACGTCGACTGTGACGGATGTTTCATTTATCAATCAAATGTATGAAACTGATCATGTATTGAAGTATTTTTTGCAACGGTTTCCTGACACGTATTTAATCATGTACTATCCGATTTTTTCGATAAAAAATGCTCCAGTGGATGGAGAATTAATCATGATTAGCCCAATCGGGATGGAAATAATTTACCTGATTGAGGAGTCGCCTGATGTTAAAATCCATTCTGGAGACGACCGTACGTGGATAAAAGAGGTAAATGGAGTTCAATCGAATATTCTTAGTCCATTGATCGCCTTAAAGCGTACTGAAAAGATTATCAAGCGGATTCTAGCCACTGAACAAGTTGATTTTCCAATTAAGAAAATCGTGTTATCCAAAGAAAATCAAATTGTTTTCCATACGGAGCCATATAATACAAAAATTATAGGGAAAATGGAATATGAACAATGGTTTAATGAAAAAAGAAAACTAGTATCCCCGTTAAAAAACAGACAGCTAAAAGTAATCGATACCTTACTAAAGCATTGCCAAACAACATCGGTTAAACGTCCTGAATGGGAAGAAGAGACGTCATTTACCATGGATGAAGATAAGTAAGATGTATATTTTCATCGTAAACCCCTGTGCAGGAAATGGACGAGTGAAAAAGCTTTTCCCTATAGAGAAAAGTAGACTGTATCATGATATAGAAACAAAATACTTCTTTACGGAATATCCTGGACATGGTGAAAAAAGCTAGCGAACATAAGAGTTCTAGCCTTATTTTTAACGGTCTTTACTGGAAAACATATTCACTTTAAAGAAGTGGAGATATACACAATCGAAAAGCCCTATGATTTATCAAATCGATGGTCAAACAGGCACGTGTGTAAACTGTAAACGATCTAAGCAATAAAACTCGGTTGTTTTAGTGAAACCTAAAAAATAGGTGGTTGTATTTTTAACAAAATCAATTTAAAATTAATGATTGGACTAAATAATTCAGATTTGAGGTATGAATGTGAATTGGCTTAATGCTGTTTTAGGAAAAGAATGGGATATTAAATCTGCCGGGGGACTAACTGGTGAAGCTTATATTGCTAAAAAAGATGATCGAAAGCTTTTTTTAAAACGTAATTCTTCACCCTTTTTAGCAGTTTTATCTGCTGAGGGTATTGTACCCAAACTAGTTTGGACCAAGCGATTAGAAAATGGAGATGTGATTACAGCACAAGAATGGGTGGAGGGTCGTGAACTTAAAGCCGTTGAAATGCAGCATTACCATGTTGCTTCATTGCTAAAAAAGATTCATAACTCATCGGAACTACTTCACATGCTCATGCGTATGGGTAAAAAGCCATTCACACCAAAAGAAAGCTTGTTAAATATAAAAAAACAAATTATACAAAATAAATTAAGCGATTTGGATGAAGAAGTAGCATCTGCAATCTATTTCTTAGAGGTTCTTTTACCGTTGACAGAAAATCAAAAGCAAACAGTATGTCATGGTGATTTAAACCATAACAATCTTTTATTAACGAAGGATAGTCAGTTGTATTTAATCGATTGGGATAATGCATTGATTGCAGATCCAATTATTGATATTGGTCTTGTATTAAAATGGTACATTCCTCATGAAGAGTGGGATGAGTGGCTAGCGCATTACGGAATCGCTAGCAATCATCATTTAATAAAACGAATGTATTGGTATCTAATACTCGATGCTTTGTATTATTTGAACTGGCATAACCAGAGAAACGAATTTACAAAAAGGGATGAACGCTTAAAAGATATTCATGTATTAAACCTTCACGTTCGTGATTTACTCTAATGTAGAATGGTTTATATGCGAAGTCCAAGTATCAATGTTATCCTTGTTTGTTGTTATATGCTCTTCTAAGTTTTGAGCTTGCTCTCCTTGTATTCCATAATTATATATTTCTGGTAGCAAGGACAATAACTGTTCATCCGTTATACTGTCATTAGCCATTAATGTTTGGATGATCCGTTTAATTTGTTTATATTCATTAATATCAGCACAGCATTCCTCGGACTGCTCTGTTAATATATCATGTAAAACCATAAGTTGGTCATTAACCGTTAACATGTGCTCATTTCACCTCACTTATTAGCTTAACCAAGATTCGTATATAGTATACTTAACAAAAATGATTAAAATTATGTATTAACTGGAGGAACTAAGCATCATGCGACAACGTAATAAACCATGGGCTGATGATTTTCTGAGAGAACATTCAGGAATTGTCATCGCAGAGCCTAGAAAGAATAAAGGTACTTGGAAAGAATTTTTCGGAAACACAAATCCAATCCATGTTGAAATTGGAACTGGTAAAGGTCAATTCATCGTTGGAATGGCAAAGCAATTTCCAGACATTAATTTTATTGGTATTGAAATAGCTAAAAGCGTTATTGTTGCTGCTACACAAAAAGTGGTTGATTCAAGCCAGAAAAATATAGTACTACTCAATGTGGATGCGAATAATTTACTAGAATTTTTTGCTGAAGATGAGGTTTCAACAATATACTTAAATTTTTCCGATCCTTGGCCGAAAAATCGTCATGAAAAAAGACGGCTCACGTTTCATACGTTTTTATCTCAGTATGAAAAATTGTTAGCTGAAGACAGCGAATTAATCATGAAAACGGATAATCGAGGGTTATTTGAGTATTCACTCGTTAGCTTTTCCAAATATGGACTACAGCTTGAAGAGGTGAATCTTGATTTACACCAAATAGATGACCCAACGAACGTCATGACCGAGTATGAAGAAAAGTTCTCCAAAAAAGGTCAACAAATTTATCGATGTAAAGCAAGGCATTAGCCATACAAATGGTTAATACCTTTTTGGTTCCAACCGTATAGATTTTTGTTCAAAAACACATTCATTTTTAAAAGCAGCCTTTTTTAGAAGTAACAATTAAAATAAATCATACAATATCTGCGGGTGAGTTTTTCTAATTGCAGGTATCTTGTAATTTCGCTAGACTTACTATAAAGGGAGGCTGAATACAATGGAAACATTAGAAATAGGACGAGCAAAACTCACATGGTTAAATGGAGGCGTAAATTTTTTAGACGGTGGTGCCATGTTTGGTGTAGTCCCGAAAGCTTTATGGAGTAAAAAGTATCCTGTTAATGATAGAAACCAAGTCGAACTAAGAACGGATCCTATATTACTGCAATTGGATGGAAAAAATTATTTAATTGATTCCGGCATGGGAAACGGGAAACTGACAGATAAACAGCTTCGTAATTTTGGTGTATTAGAAGAATCTTCCATAGAACAATCACTAGCAGATTTAGGGTTAAGTCCAAATGATATCGATGCAATGCTAATGACTCATTTGCATTTTGACCATGCGTGTGGACTTACAAAGCCAGCAGGGGATAGTTTTATTCCAGTTTTTGAAGATGCCATGATATATACCTCTTCTGTGGAATGGAACGAAATGCGTAATCCGAATATTCGTTCGGTTAATACATATTGGGAAATGAATTGGAAACCGGTTCAAGAGCAGGTTAAAACCTTTGAAAATGAAATTCAGATTGCTGATGGATTAAAAATGTTTCATACAGGCGGGCATAGTGATGGGCACAGCATTATTGTTTTTGAAGATGATGAAGATATGTTTATTCATATGGCTGATATCATGCCAACACATGGACATCAAAATAAATTGTGGGCGTTAGCCTATGACGACTATCCTGTTACGTCTGTTCATCAAAAAGAAAAATGGATGAATATCGGCTATGAAAAAAAAGCATGGTATACGTTTTATCATGATGCATATTATCGTGCACTTAAGTTTGATCAAGAAGGTAAAAAAATTGATGCAGTGGAACGTGTGCGACACGAATATAAATAGATGCAAAAAAAGCTATCCCAATTGAACTGCCTCATGTTAAGTAGACATAGGACAGTGTAACTTGGGTAGCTTTTTTTGTATCGTCAGGAAGTATAAATTATGGTAGACCTTATAAGAAAAACTTCGCCATTCGAATGAAGAAGTTTTCTACTTAAATTAAATGATGCGTCATATTCATTAATGATTGTTTAGTTTTACTTTGCAACTTTCTTTTTCGTCGTAGCAGTTTTTGGTTTAGCGGGCTTCGGTTTAGGTTTGTTTTTCTTCGCTTTTTCAAGGGATGCTTGAAGCGCGTCCATTAGATTTGTCACATTATCTGGTTTTTGTTTCGTTTCCCCAATGACAACTTCCTCATTGTTCTTCTTCGCTTCGATTAATTCCAATAATGCTGTACGGTAATCATCCGTATATTTTTCTGGTTCAAAGGTTGATGTAAGTTGCTCGATAAGCATCTTAGCGGTATCAAGTTCTTGTTGGACGGTTTTTGACTCCTCGGGAACATTCGGTACATCCTTCACCTGACGAACTTCATCAGGATAGTGAATGGTTTCCACGACTAATGTATTTTCATAAACCCGAATAACTGCCAATTGCTCTTTTGAACGAATCATCATTTTCGCAATACCAATTTTCGATGTATCCTTCAGGGCTGAACGTAACAAACCATATGCTTTGCTACCGCCTTCGTTTGGTGATAAGTAATAGCTTTTCTCAAAGTAAATGGGATCAATCTCTTCTAGCTTAACAAAATCTACAATTTCTACAGCTTTGTCTGCTTGCTCTTTCCGCAGAGCTTCTAATTCTTCATTGTCTAAAATTACAAATTTGTCTTTTGCATATTCGTAAGCTTTCACGATTTCTTCTGAAGTAACTTCTTTGTCACAATTGGGACAAGTTTTTTCATACTTAATTGGAGTTTGGCATTCTTTATGCAACTGACGTAACTTGATATCTTTATTCTCTGTGGCAGCATGCATTTTTACAGGTATATTTACAAGGCCAAAGCTGATGGTCCCTTTCCACATCGTATGCATGGAAAAACCTCCTTTTATTTTAGCGGGTAAGAAAGTATAAATCTTATCTTACTGCATAAGTGCAACTAAGGATTTCGCCATAATGGCTTGGCGACAAGCCTAGTTTTCTAAAGAGCAAAGAAAGTATAAACGAAAAGCTGTCTAGCTCCAGCGCCCAGCAACTAGCAAACTTCACACACCTCCACTGCGATAAGTCAACATCGGCTCGTACCTCACCGTGTTTCCTTTATCTCATTTCGGAGTGCTCCAGTTTGTACGTTGCTAAACGGGCGCTTGCGCTTTTCTTATAGTTTGTGAAGAAAAGCTTTTTTTATGACGTCAGAAAATATAAATTATGATAGAACTTATAAAAAAAGATCGGCATTCGCTATTTAGGACGGGGTGAATGCAGAACTTTTTAAAAAGCGAAGAAAGTATAAACGAGAAGCTGTCTAGCTCCAGCGCCCAGCAACTAGCAGATGTTTTGGTGGGGCGAGCATTTAGCGCAGCCCCAAACTTCACACACCTCCACTGCGATAAGTCAACATCGGCTCACTACGAAGGAAGGTCGACTAAAAACGGGCTTGCCGCCCAACGTCGACATACCCCTTTTGCAGGGGCATGTTTCCTTTATCTCATTTCGGAGTGCTCCAGTTTGTACGTTGCTAAACGGGCGCTTGCGCTTTTTTAATCCTCCCTGATAACTTTCTGCAAAATGAGCAATTTAAGTAGTAGGGGGGATGAGTGGAATGAAATTAATGCAACCGATTGTTCAGACAAGTATTCCAACAGGTGATGAATGGATCTACGAGGTAAAATATGACGGCTTCCGGTGTATGCTACATTGGGAGGGGCAGAAGGTTCGCTTAGTGAGTCGTAAAAATGTTGATCTAACAGATAAGTTTCCAGAAATTATTCGATTTTGTAGAGAAAAACAAGCACAGATTACCGATTTCCTGCCACTAAAATTGGACGGCGAATTGGTTATCGTTAATCACTCTTTTCAAACAAATTTTTCAGCTCTTCAAATTCGCGGACGTCTGAACAAAAAAGAAACCATTCAACAAGCGTCACTACAAAGACCAGCATCTTTTCTTGCATTTGATATGTTGCAACAGCGATCTGAAGATTTAACCAATAACCCGTTACATCTACGAAAAAAAAAGCTTGAAGCTTTTTTCAAAAAAGGAAATTTAAATTGCAAAATTTCTAATCGGAATCCTGTAGGTTTTGTACATTCTCATTCAATTCCAGAGGTGTTATGGAATGATGTTTTCAATGGCAAAGGAGAAGGCATTATTGCGAAAAAAAATGATAGCTACTATAGTGCAGGGAAACATCATAATGATTGGTTTAAAATAAAAAACTGGCGAAAAATCAATGGAATACTTGATTTCTATGATACAAACAATGAGTATTTCACGGTAAATGTTTATGAAAATGATCAGTTAATAGAAATAGGGAAATGTAAGCATGGAGTAAACAGCAAGGAGCTAGAAACGTTACACGAGCTCTTTGCATCACAGGGGGAGAAACAAGCTAGTGGTTATAAGCTTCCGCCGGCAATTTGTGCTGAAATCAATACACTTGATTTTGTAAAACACGAGCTTAGGGAGCCATCAATCAATCAGTTACTGGTGAATGTAAATGCGATGGAATGTACAAATGAAAAAATGAGGGTAGATATGGCCATGATACCAAGGGAGGTAGAACCGAGTAAGGTTGGGAAGGTTTTTTGGCCAAAAGTAAATGTCACCAAGGGAGACTTACTTGTATATATGCGAGAAATTTCTCCGTATATGCTCCCTTATTTAAAGGACCGGATTCTTACTGTCATTCGTTGTCCCGACGGTGTAAATGAAGAATTTTTCTTTCAAAAACATTTACCAGATTATGCGCCATCATTCATAAGAACCTATCCTGTAAATGATGAAAATTTCTTCATTTGCGATAAGTTGGAATCGCTATTATGGTTTGCGAACCATGGTGCATTGGAATATCATACCCCTTTTCAAACGATTAAAAGCGAGAAACCAAACGAAATTGTATTTGATCTTGATCCACCGGACCGGAAGCGTTTTCCGTTAGCTATTCAAGCGGCAACGATTTTAAAGGGATTGCTTGACGACTTAAACCTCGTTTCGTTTGTTAAAACATCAGGTAGTAAAGGATTGCAGGTCCACATTCCAATTCCAGCAGATAGTCTATCATACGAAGAGACTGGGGTTTTTACACAGGCTATTGCTTGGACAATTGAGCAAGAGTATCCAACATTTTTCACAACAGAGCGAATGAAAAAGAATCGAAAAGAGCGACTGTATTTGGACTATGTACAGCATGGAAAAGATAAAACAATCGTTACTCCCTATTCACCTCGAAAGAATGAATTTGCTACGGTGTCTACTCCATTGTTTTGGGATGAAGTAACAGAGGAATTGGAGCCAGAGATGTTTACTGTAAATAATGTAGTAAAACGGGTGCAATTGAACGGTTGCCCCTTTGCTGACTACTTTGAAATTGGAGAGCAACAAAAAATGGATAAACTATTTCAATTATTACAGTAAAAAATAGTGCAAGCCACTGGATGGCGTTGCACTATTTGTTCCTATGCTGTTTGGACAGATTCGATTACTGCACCTGTTTCCACATCCACATAGAATTCATATTGTTTATTTTCACCATCAATATTTCGTGTTACACCACCGCGGTAGGCTGTATAAAGAAGTCCGTTTTTTTCAACTTCCTCTGGTTTCATGTAAATCCATGATCCACTTATTGGACCTTGTTTTTTAAATGTTTCCTTCGCTTGATTTAACGCTTTTTCAGGAGTGACTTTTTGGTAATTATCAATTTGTTGTTTCGCTAGATAACCGACTGCCACACCGATGCCAGCTGCCAGCGCTGCTTTTTTTACACTCATTCTTTATCACCTCATATATATGTTTGAATTAGCCAAGTTTTCTAATTAAAATTAGTATAACGTAAATACATTCAAATAGAAAATATTACGTCGAGAGAGTTGTATGGTGGAAAGTCTATATTGTTTTCCGTTATACTGTAACCTGTACATAGTATATCGAATGGGGGAAATTATATGAAGCAAGCTACATTGGAACTATTTAAAACGCTTACAGAACTACAAGGGGCACCTGGGAATGAACATTTAGTTCGTAAATTTATGAAAGGTGAATTGGAAAAATATGCCGATGAAATTATCCAAGATAATCTTGGCGGAGTATTTGGGGTGAAAAAAGGTAATGGTCCACGTGTCATGGTAGCAGGACATATGGATGAAGTTGGATTTATGGTTACAAAAATTACGGAAAACGGTATGCTACGCTTCCAAACACTTGGAGGTTGGTGGAATCAAGTCATGCTTGCACAACGTGTCCAAGTCATGACAGAAAATGGTCCAATTGTTGGTGTAATTGGTTCCATTCCTCCGCATAATTTAACTCCAGAACAACGGAAAAAGCCAATGGAAATGAAAAATATGCTTATTGATATTGGAGCAGACGATAAAGAGGACGCAATAAAGATTGGTGTAAAACCAGGACAGGCAATCGTACCAATTTGTCCGTTTACACCAATGGCAAACGATAAAAAAATTCTAGCAAAAGCTTGGGATAACCGGTACGGATGTGGCCTTGCAGTTGAGCTATTGAAAGAGTTGCAAGGGGAAACATTACCTAATGAATTGTATTCAGGTGCAACGGTTCAAGAAGAAGTTGGTTTAAGGGGAGCACAGGTCGCTGCACATATGATTAAACCAGATATCTTTTACGCACTAGATGCATCACCTGCAAATGATATGTCAGGTGACAAGAGTGAATTCGGTCAGTTAGGTAAAGGCGCATTGCTGCGAATATTTGACCGTTCGATGATAACACACCAAGGAATGAAGGATTTTATTTTAGATACTGCCGAATCAAATAATATTCCATATCAATATTTCATCTCACAGGGAGGAACAGATGCAGGTCGTGTTCATCTTTCTAATGATGGAGTCCCTTCCGCAGTAGTCGGAATTTGTTCTCGTTACATTCATACTTCTGCATCAATGATCCATGTAGATGATTATGCAGCAGCAAAAGAATTGATTGTTAAATTAGTCAAAACAACTGATCAGAACACAGTAGAGCAAATTAGGAGCAAATAGCAAATAGACATATGAGTAAAACTGCCACTTCATATTCATGTTGTGGCAGTTTTACTAAAGGATGTTGTTCAAAAAGGGGATGAAAGTTAATGAAGCTCGTAGTTGGATCAAAAAATAAAACCAAAATTGCTGCAGTTACCGACGTGTTTCCATCAGCGCAAGTAATTAGTTATGCCGCGGAATCATCTGTTTCAGCACAACCATTCTCAGATGAAGAAACAAGGCTAGGGGCTATCAATCGTGCGAAGGCTTGTTTAGCAACAGATACAAGTGCAATGGGAATCGGACTCGAAGGCGGTGTAATGGATATAGATGGACAACTCTTTTTATGTAATTGGGGAGCGATGGTTGACCAAAATAATAACGTACATACTGCAAGTGGAGCGCGGATTTTACTTCCAAAAGAAATAAGTGAACCGTTAAGAAATGGAACTGAATTAGGTGATGTGATGGACGCTTTTGTCAGAAAAAAAGGAGTTCGACACAAGGAAGGAGCTATTGGGATATTCACCAATAATTTGGTATCTAGAAAAAATATGTTTTTACATGTCGTCACATTGCTTCGGGGCCAATGGGAATATTGGAATGAGCACAAATGAAAAAGCAGCGAATAGTCGCTGCTTAATGCTTATTCATAAACGTAAGCTAATACTTCTAACGCTTGATCAACGGTTTCAACGGTAACATTTGCTTTATTGGATAACTCTTTTAAAGGATGAATTAATGATTCCGGACGAATGATAATAGTAGGTTTGTTAAGCGCTAGTGCTGCACTCGCATCCATTGCCGTATTCCACTGTTTATATTTTTCACCAAATAAAGCAATGACAACATCCGATTTTTGCAATAATACTTCCGTACGAAAATTGTTAATGCTAGAAGCGGCATCATCTTTATAAACGCTTCCGGGCTGCTTACCTAATATATCTTCTCCAACATTATCGGAACGGTCATGATTCGTTTGCGGTCCAACAAATGTTAAGGAAAGGTCTCTCTCCTTCGCTTTTTTCTTTAAATCCTCACGCCAATCATCGTGAATTTGTCCGGCAAGATATACAGTAAGATTCATATATGTCCCTCCAACAATTTATTTGTTACATCTATAATAAATGTTTTATTGGACAATGAAAAATGGTTTGATTAGTTAATTTGGAAAATATTTTCTTTGTCAATTTTTTATTTCGTAGTATGATACGTAATAGGGTAAAAAGTACTAGATATCAGGAGGAAGAAAACGTGCGAATGAAAAAAAATCGTCTAACTATTATATTACTTTTAATTATTGTATTGCTTTCGGGTTGTAGCATGAAGTCAGAAAAAGAAGCTATTCAAGAAGCTGAAGAGGTGGCTAAAAAGGCATTTACAGCTGAGGAAGAAGTGATTGCGAATAAAACGCTTGAGAACTTTTCGTTATATCTTCCTGATGACTTAGAAGTAAAAGAAGCTTCCGTAAGTAATGTCATTTTAAAAAATGGAGATCAAACATATATTGTTTTCTACAATAAATTTGAATCAGCTGATAGTAAACTAAATTATCGGTCTGCAAAACGTGATAAATCACTATTACTGGAAACATTTGAAGACAATAATATGTTCGGATACATACGAATTCTAGATAGCAAAGAGGATAAGTATGAGCTACAGGTAGGTATAGGTGGTGTGAAAATCACTACGTACACAGAAAAAGGTAAAATGGAAGATGATGCGAAAAATCTAATTAAGATTGCACGCTCGATAGTAGAAACGGATAAGAATGAGAGCTCAGAAAATGCCTCTTAATTGAATAGAACAAAAAACAAGGCTATGATAGTTACGGAGGTTGATTTAACTATGAAAACGTTACAAACGGAAGAGCAATTATATGAATTAATAAAGAACGAAAATGTGATAGCATTATTTTCTGCAGATTGGTGCCCAGACTGCCGAGTAATTGAGCCAGTATTACCGGAAATTGAACAAGCCTATCCAACGTATACATTCGTATTAATCGACCGTGATCAATTTATTGATGTTTGCCAAAAATACGAGGTATTTGGTATCCCAAGCTTTATTGCGTTTGCGGACGGGGAAGAAGCTGGGAGATTTGTAAGTAAGGAAAGAAAAACAAAAGAAGAAATAATGGAGTTTATCGAAGGTTTAACCAAATAAAACCTTTGTGAAGGAGGCGATTATATGAAAATGACTAGCCTGAAAATGAAGAAAATATTAGAAGAACGCTTAACAAATGATGACTATAGAACCTCGTATAATCGTGACAAAGATACATTTCGAGTAGAGTGGAAATCAACAAAAAAAGGGATGTCAATTACGCTTCCAAATGTAGTTGCTAAGTATAATGAACACGGTGAAAAGGCAATTGACGAATTGGTAGATCATGTCACAGAAGCGTTGCGCATTATGAATGAAGAACATCAATTATCCGGGATGGAAAAAAACATTTATCCTGTTATCCGAGCGACATCTTTTCCTACTGAAACAAAGGCAGGAAGTAAGCTTATTACAAAAGAACATACTGCTGAAACAAGAATTTATTACGCGCTAGATCTTGGAAAATCTTATCGCCTTATTGATGAAACATTGTTGGAAAAAGAAGGATTTTCAGCGGAACGCCTGAATGAAATAGCAACATTTAATATACGTTCATTAAAGATTGACATGAAAAAAGACCGTGTTGCTGAAAATGATTTTTATTTTGTAGCACATCAGGATGGATATGATGCGAGCAGAATATTAAACGAAGCATTTTTAGAAGAGATGAAGGCAAATGCTAAAGGTGAATTAGCATTAGCAGTTCCTCACCAAGATGTATTAATCGTTGCTGACATTCAGAATAAAACAGGGTATGATATATTAGCACAAATGACAATGAAGTTTTTCGCAGAAGGTAGAATACCAATCACGTCATTGTCCTTTATTTATGATGAAAAGAAACTCGATCCGGTATTTATTCTTGCAAAAAACAGACCAGAAAAATAGTAAGGAAGGATGTTTGACATGGATGTATTTTACAATCCAACTGGAATTGGCGATGTTTTGATCATTCCTTTTGAGGATGGCGATCGCTACGAAATTACCAATGAAGCATACGGTGACGTAATTAAAATTACGGATAGAAAGGGTACTATACTTGGCTATAATATTTTTCAGGCATCAAGACACTTTAATCTTGAGGGAACAGGTAAGATTACTTTAACGAAAGAAATGCATCAGGTTATTGAAAATCTATTTAGAGAAAATAATCTAGATGATCCAATGGATTGGGATTTAAGTCCAACGTTTGTTGTTGGCTATGTGAAAGATAAAAAACCACACGAAGACGCGGATAAATTAAATGTTTGTCAAGTCGACATTGGTGATGAAACTGTACAGATTGTGTGCGGAGCACCAAATGTAGATGTTAATCAAAAAGTTGTTGTAGCTAAAGTAGGAGCGATTATGCCAAGTGGTTTAAAAATACGACCGACAAAATTACGCGGGGTGCCATCGAACGGTATGATATGCTCACAAAAAGAATTAGGACTTCCCAACGCACCTGCTAAAAAAGGTATCTATGTACTAGACGAATCGTACACAACGGGTGAAGCATTTAATTTTTAACAAAAGAGCAACCTAAGTCACATTGTGCTGGCAAGGGTTGTTTTATTTTTTGGCTCTTTTCCTTTAGTAAGCTTTATGCTATTCCACTCGTAATTGAAGTATATTGCGTACTAATGAAAATACATGCTTATGGTAACAGTAACGCTGATTACCGCTGCGGGTAAAGCTAGTGAAGGAACATTTTCAAGCGTACTGGAATGATTGCGTGCAGGATGTCAGTTAACGGACACACGATTCCTTATTTGTGAAAAATAAGGGTAAATGCGGTTGTTATCGGACTCAGGATGCCTTATTTGGGTAAAACCAGTTAAAATTAATGTTTTTTAGCTGAATAAGGCATCGTGTGTCCGTTAACCCTCAAAATTAAAGGTAAATAAGGTAAATAAGGCATCCTCAGTCCGATATCAAGTAGTGTTCTTGGCGTACTATTCGTTCAGAATGTTTAGTTCACAGTTGAAGTTAACTGCGAACTAGTGAAAATTTAAGTCTATGGTAACAGAAACGTTGATTTCCGCTGCGGACAGTCGCTTTCCGCGGGCACGGCTTTAGCCTCCTTGCCCCGGCAAGGGGTATACCGACGTTGTCCGCAAAGGACGGTTTTAGTCGGCCTTCACTATTACAACTCTGCGGGGTCTTCAGCTCGCGCTGTTCCCGCAGGAGTCGACTGCCCGCAGCGAAGATCAACTGCCAAAATAGAATGTTTTTTCCATCAAGGGTTAATAATAATGTGTTATGCAGCACAAATCTAGCGGAGGAAAAACGCGGAGACTCCTCGAAAAAGAAAAGCGCTTTTTCTTCGTGCGATGCCTATTCGGGGCAGCTTTCCTTGTCCTGTGGGAGCAGAAGCCTAGATGAGACTCCGCAGAGCGTAAGCTCGAGGAGGCTCATCAGCTGCCCACGGAAAGCGCATTGTTTTTCCGTAGCGGTCGATGCTGCTTGAATTTTCACTAGTTCGCAGTTTACGGATACAGTACTAAAAACAACAATCTTTTAGAATACGGTCTATTTTTTGTGAAGCTACTAAAAAAAACAATCAAAAACTGATAGAATAGAAATAATACTGAGTTTAGAAATGAGTGAACGTTATGTGGGGCCAATGGAAAGAAAAAATACTGGACCTTTTTACTGTAGTAGAAGAAGATGACGATGAAGAAGTTCAACCGAGTAACAATTCGAAAACTAGAATACGATCAAATGATAATATAGACACAAAGATTGCATATCAATATCCTGAAAATAAATCATTCCGTTTCCCGGTCATACCTGATAAGGTGGAACATCCCAAAACAATGGATACACCAGCATTTCAACGACGCGAAAGTAATGATTTTAAACGGGAAAAAAATAGGGACAATCAAGATCTTGAGCGAAAACAAAGACCATCTATCCAACAGGATCGAGGTCCGTTTAAACCAACACAGGTTGCTTCACCTATTTACGGTTATCAGCAACGTAAAAAAAGTAAAGAGGTAGAGGAAGTACCAGCGTTTATCCGTAAGCAGGAACAACAAGAAATGCAAACTAGTGTTGAAGTTGAAAAAGAACCACCACGTGTGGAATCAACACCTGAACAACCGATTGCAATGGAGCAAACAGAGCAAAATGAAAAGAAAAAAGTAGAATCGACACAAGAACAAGTGGTTAAATCTGATAATCCTACTACAACGTCTAGGAAAGAATTTAAAAAACGAAATCCGATTTCAAAGGATGCGAGAAAATCAGGAGCACTTCCGTTTAATGTAATGATGTCTGCTAATGATAAACGAAAGCAAGAAATACGCGAAAGAAATAAATCTACAAGTCAACCAATACGTGAAAGTAATAAACCAACAAACCAGCCAATACGAGAACAATCGAATCAATCGTCTGAGATACCAAAATATTTGTTAAATGATCCATCTCCCAAGGATAACCAAGATCAGTTTTGGGTACAGGAACAACAAAAACTGTTGGAAAAAACATTGAAGTATTTCAATGTTCGCGCGCAAGTTGTAAATGCAACCCAGGGACCTGCTGTTACACGATTTGAGGTGCAACCAGAAATTGGGGTGAAAGTAAGTAAAATAAAAAATCTAAGCGATGATTTGAAGCTTAATATGGCAGCAAGAGATATTCGAATCGAAGCTCCAATTCCAGGGAAAAATACGATTGGTATTGAGATTCCGAATCGTTCACCACAAATGGTTGGACTACAGGAAATCTTTGAAACATCAGCTTTCCAACAAAGTAGCTCTCCATTGACGGTTGGACTTGGTTTGAATATCGAAGGAACTCCAATGATTACAAATATACAAAAGATGCCTCATGGATTGATTGCTGGAGCAACTGGATCAGGAAAAAGTGTATGTATCAATACAATCTTAATTAGTCTGCTCTACAAAGCTAGCCATGAGGATGTTAAATTTTTATTGATTGACCCAAAAATGGTTGAGCTTGCACCTTTCAATGAAATTCCACATCTTGTTTCACCTGTTATTACGGATGTGAAAGCCGCAACAATGGCGCTAAAGTGGGCAGTTAGTGAGATGGAAGAACGGTATGAAAAGTTTGTTCGAGAGGGTGTACGAGATGTAGAGCGGTTCAATCAAAAAATGGTTAAACAAGGACGCTCAGAAGAAAAATTACCATTTCTCGTTATCGTAATTGATGAGTTGGCAGACTTAATGATGGTTGCACCGCAAGATGTGGAGGATTCCATTTGTCGAATTGCTCAAAAAGCTCGTGCATGTGGAATGCACTTATTAGTTGCTACACAACGCCCGTCTGTCGATGTTATTACTGGTCTTATTAAAGCTAATATTCCGACCAGAATTGCATTCAGTGTTTCATCTCAAGTGGACTCTCGTACAATTATTGATACGAATGGCGCAGAAAAGCTACTTGGTAAAGGTGATATGTTGTTTGTAGAAAATGGTTCCGGGAAAAGTGTACGACTTCAGGGAGCTTTTGTATCTGATGATGAGATTGAACGTGTAACAAAACACATTCGTTCCGTTGCACCACCAAATTATTTGTTCGAACAAGAACAGCTTCTCGATCAGGTAATGCTGGACGAAGACGATGAAGATGATCTATTAACTGATGCAATCCAATTTGTAGTAAAACAAAACGGAGCAAGTACGTCTTTACTGCAACGTCATTTCAAAATAGGTTATAATCGTGCTGCAAGGTTAATGGATACGATGGAGATGAAAGGTATCATATCTGAACAAAACGGTAGTAAGCCACGTGAGATTTTGATTTCAGCACAACAACTTAATGATTAATCCTACGGTATGCAAAAACGCTGAAATATGCGTTTTTGCTTGTGGATTTCGGCTATGTTTACTATGATAAATATAAATGAGCGCTTCTTAAGGAGAAAACGTAATGAAAGAAATTGAACAAAAATTAAAAGGGAAAATCAATCGTCTAACAAATAAAACATTCAAATTTGATAAGCGTATCAAAGAAGGTTGGTTTTCTGCTGTTTATTTTTTGAAAACGAAAGAAATGGTTGAAAAGAAATTACCAAATAATTATGTTACTATGCAATTTTTTCAAAAAGATGATGCCGTATTGTGTGGTAGTGACGAGGCAATTGCTCTAATACATACATTTGCTAATAATCCGGCAGAATTAGAAATACACTCGTTAAAAGACGGAGATAAAATTAGTCCGTACGAAACAGTTTTGACAATAGCTGGACCATATCAGGATTTTGGATTTCTAGAAGGTATTGTGGATGGTATTTTGGCCAGAAGAACATCCGTAGCTACGAATGTATATAATGTCGTAAAAGCAGCAAGAACTTCTGGAAAACAAAAACCAATCATTTTTATGGGAGACCGAGATGATCATTTTACCCAGCAGGCCGGAGATGGATATGCAGCATTTATTGGAGGCTCAACAGCTCAAGCAACACATGCCATGAATGAATGGTGGGGTAAAAAAGGTATGGGGACGATGCCTCATGCGATGATTCAAATGTTCCGAGGTGATGTAGTAGCGGCATCACAGGCTTATCATGAAATGTATCCAGAAGACGACCTTGTAGCATTAGTAGATTATAATAATGATGTAATTACTGACGCATTAAAGGTGGCCCGTGTTTTTGGTAAGGATTTAAAAGGTGTACGCGTTGATACATCAAGAACACTTGTTGATAAATATTTTCTTAGAAACCACCATTTAATGGGTACTTTTGATCCTAGAGGCGTAAGTCCTGAGTTAATTATTGCACTGCGAAAAGCTTTAGATGAAGAAGGATATCCACACGTTAATATAGTAGTTAGTGGCGGTTTCACGGAGAAACGGATTGAGCATTTTGAAAAACTAGGTGTACCAGTTGATATGTACGGTGTCGGTGGTAGCCTATTGAAAATTAATATTGGATTTACTGGTGATAATGTATTACTTAATGGTACTCCGGCAGCAAAAGAAGGTAGAAGGTACCGACCTAACCCACGTTTAGAACGAGTAGATTATAGTGAACAAGGAAACGAGTAATAAGAGATAAATTCAAACATATTATTTTATTCCTATTCATGTTTTGCTATAATAATGAAATAATTAAATTTACACTGATACTATAAGTTCTAAGGATATCAGTATCCGTGAAACGAAGGCTTCACCAATAAAGCTTGGCGATAAGCCAAGTTTTCTAACATTTAATTTATCGTTTTTAATTATTTAGCTTAAGCGCACAAAAATCCTTAAAGCTTATAAGTAAAACACTTTTGGTAGGTCCCCTAAGCTTTAACGGGGCTGATTAAGGCGTAAATGCTTTTCCTATATATTTATTTGGAGGTTCTTTTTTATGACAACTTACCATTTTATTGGTATTAAAGGAACGGGAATGAGTGCGTTGGCACAGATCCTTAGTGATTCAGGTGAGGACGTACAAGGATCTGATGTGGAAAAACGTTTCTATACGCAGGAGGCACTTGAAGATAAAAATATTCCTATACTTCCTTTTTCAGAAGATAACATCAAAGATGATTTAACGATTATTGCTGGGAATGCTTTTTCCGACGACCATCCGGAGATAAAAGCTGCAAGAGAAAGTGGCCTTACTTTTTATAGATATCATGAATTTTTAGGTGAATGGTTAAAAAAATATACTAGTATTGCTATTGCTGGGGCTCATGGGAAAACATCTACCACTGGATTGCTTGCTCATGTACTAGGGAATACGTATCCGATATCCTATTTGATTGGCGACGGTACAGGTATGGGGCACATGGATAGTGAATATTTTGTCTTTGAAGCGTGCGAATATCGACGTCATTTTTTGAAGTATGAACCCGATTATGCAGTAATGACAAATATAGATTTTGATCACCCGGACTATTTCACTAGTATAGATGATGTATTTGAGGCATTTCAGTCAATGGCTGACCGAGTTAAAAAAGGAATTATTGCTTGTGGCGATGATGAACAACTACAGGAAATTCAGGCGAAGGTACCTGTTGTTTATTATGGATTTGCTAATACAAATGACTTCCAAGCCCAAAACATGGTAGAAACGGAAGCTGGTACAGAGTTCGACGTATTTGTTCGAAATACATTATATGATACGTTTTTCATACCAATGCATGGAGATCATAACATATTGAACGCACTTTCGGTTATTGCAATTTGCCATTACGAAGGGATGAAGGCTGAATCCATTAAAGCACTTAGCACGTTTGGTGGAGTTAAACGTCGGTTTACAGAGAAACAGTCTGGTAATCAGGTGCTTATCGATGATTACGCACATCATCCGCGTGAAATCACAGCGACAATTGACTCCGCTAGAAAGAAATACCCTAACAAATCAGTAGTGGCAATTTTTCAGCCACATACTTTTACTCGTACCAAAACATTTTTGCAAGAATTTGCTGATAGCTTAAATTTAGCCGATCATGTTTATCTATGTGATATATTTGGTTCGGCACGTGAGGATTCTGGAAAACTTACCATTAACGATTTGCAAAAATTAGTCGATAATAGTAAAACACTGGATATCGAGCATACAGAAGTATTAGTCGAACACGATGATAGTGTATTGATCTTCATGGGAGCAGGGGACATTCAAAAATTCCAACAAGCCTATGAACAGTATGTAGAAACAAACATACAAACAATTGAAAGAAATGCATAACAGTAGAGCCTGCTTCCATGTAGGCTCTTTTTTTAATGTATATAATCTCTTTTCGCTTGTTGGCTTAGAAATCGCCTCCTTCTTCGCACTGCTGGGTCTAGGCGAATTGAATTAATCGGACACAAGTTTTCTATAAAAGTTGTACAAGCACTTGCTAATAGTAGAGATTAGACCATGCATTATGATAAAATTGTCATAATACAGGCATGTTTATGCACACGAAAGAAGGGTATTACTATTATAACTACGTTTTTCGTGTCTGAACATGGGAAAATACATAAAAAAGGAGTTGAACTAGTAGATGGAGAATTTGTTGTATATTGCCGCAATCATCGTTGCAATTGCATTCGCAGTACTTGTCATTTATTTAGCAATGACTTTAAAGGCTACACAACGAACGTTAAATAATGTTGCGGACACCGTTGATGATTTAGAAAAACAATTACAAGGAATTACAACAGAAACAACCGCATTATTAAATAAAACGAATCGCTTAGCCGAAGACGTTAATCAAAAATCTTCTAAGCTAAATGGTCTTTTTGAAGGTGTAAAAGGAATCGGAGAAACAGTAAAGGATTTTAATCAATCACTTAAACGAATATCGACAAAGGTTTCAAGCGCTGCAGAGCAAAACCAAGAAAAAGCATCTCAAGCAGTTAAATGGGGAACAGCTGTATTGGACATTTGGAATAAGAAGAAAAAATAAATAGTAAATTAGGAGGAATCAGAATGGGAAAACAAGAAAACCAAGAGAGTCAGAATATTAATAGCAAAGATTTTATGATCGGGACTTTAATCGGAGGTATGGTTGGTGCATCAGTTGCACTATTATTTGCACCCAAATCAGGTAAGGAATTACGTGGGGACCTTAATCAAGGAGCTGGCGATGTACGTGGTCGTGCTAGCGAATGGAAGAGTGTCGCTTATGAAAAAGGTTCTGATTGGAAAGACAGAGCTTATGTGAAAGGATCTGAGCTTAAAAGCAAGGCTGTTGATTCAACTAAAAACTTGTCACAGAAGACACAGGACATAAAAAATTCGGTCCAAGACAAAATTCAACAGAAACGAAATAAAGAAGATGAGGCGCTAGAAGCGGCTGAAGATGTAGCAGAAGCAATTGAAGAGGCTGCTGAAGAATTGGAAAAGAAATAAACGATGAGCTTAATTTAAATGAAGTTGTTCGAAAAGGATATCTAATAAGAAAGCCTAAATCGCTAATGATTTAGGCTTTCGTTTATTCAATTACTAGTTCATCACCATCTTTAATAATTTCATCGAATGAAGTAATTTCGTTGTTTTTATACAATTTAAAATTACTAGTTATTTTTGTTAGATCAATGTCTATATAGCGAAAGATATCCTGAAAAATAAATGGTTCAGTTGTTTGTGGCTTTATTTTTAATTCGTCACTAGATTGAAGTATCGTTTCTTCATTAACTTCTTGGTTATCTCGAGTTATTTTTAATCGGTGCTGTTCTAAAACAATAGGACTACCATTAAACGTGATGGTTATTACTTCTTTCACTTTTTCTTCTTGTTGTGCTAATAAATCACTTACTGTTGGCTCGCTTGCACTTGAAATCGTTAGGGAATCTCCATTTTTTAATTGGTGTGAAAGCGGTGCTTTTTCTTCATTTACGTAAATTTGCGTCTCCCCAACTTCTACGGAGTAAGGTTTTTGGTTAATGTAGACCGTAAATGGTTTAACCATTTGTAGCTTTTCTGTACTTGCATAGGTAAGAAAATCTTGTACAGTACGTATGTAGGTAACATGTAATTTATCGTTATCCTCTAATATATACTGTTTATTTTTCTTGTTATTATTAACATGATAGATTGGCTCCAATTGCATTGGTTGACCATTAAAGTGAATGGTAATTTCTGGGACATCACTGAGCACTTGCTCTATCGTAGCTTGAGGTGCTACACCATCTTTTCCTTTTTCAATAATTATATAATCGTCATTTTGAATGACGGTATCCACAGTAGATGGTTTTTTGTTTAGAAAAATTTTTGGAGGTTCTCCAAAACCACCTGGCAAAGTAATTTGCTTTCCGTTAATCGAAATAATCGAAGCGATGCCTGGTTTACCGTAGTATTTATTTAACTCGATACCAGCTTGAATAAGACTGTCCCCAATTGTTAGCTCTTTCATTTCAAACATGCGTACACTTCGGTCGTTTACAGTAACACTAATATAATGTACCGGGTTTTCCCTAGCGGCGATTGCGATGCCGATTGGTGTAATATAATCTGGCCCAGATGGTAAAATATCAGTATTAGCTAGCTTTTGAATAGCATCGATCCCACGAACGGCTACGCGATTTTCAGGTAACTGTAATTTGTTTGCTAATGCCGAAGTAATAGTAGGCGTTAAACTGCCTCCTCCAATTAGCATAACAGCCTTTGTTGGTTTCGAATTTAATTCAATAATTTCATTTGTAATGGATTGAGCAAGGTTATCAATGGATTCCTTTATATCTTCAGTTAATGTGTCATATGTAATGGTAGTTTCAAAACCTAGAATATCTTGTACCACAGCTTCACCGTTGATTACAATATCTCGTTTTGTTTGTTCCGCAACAGGGAAATCTAGTAAATATTTCTCACTTATTGACTCTGTAATTTCATCACCAGCAATCGGGACCATTCCATATGCAGCAACGGTACCTTTATCGGTTATTGCAATGTCACTTGTTCCAGCGCCAATATCGACTAAGGCTATATTTAATTTTCGCATTGATTCTGGAATAAGAACATGGATAGCTGCAATCGGTTCAAGCGTCAATGCATTCATTTCTAGATCAGCACGTGACAAGGCTGCAAGTAATGATTCAACCACTACTTTTGGTAAAAAAGTAGCTATAATTTCTACACTTGCTTCCTCGCCATTTTGATCGATTAATGATCCTATGAGTTCGCCATCTAGCTTGTAATGGAGAACAGAGTAACCAACACAGTAGTAATTGGTATATTTACCATTTTCCTTTTCGTCAACTAGCTTTTGTTGTGCTGCTTGGACAGCTGAAAGTTCAAGATGCTTAATGATTTCCTCGCTGAGGATAGGTTGTTGATTAATTTTAACTTTAGCGTCAGTTTGGATTGTTTTTAGCGAACGTCCTGCAGCAGCTACGCTAACAGAAGATAGTGTGCCATGTTTTTCTTCTAAATGTTCCTTGACTTGACGTATAATGTTGGATACAGCAAGAACATTATGAATCTGTCCGTCGTGCATCGAACGTTCGGTGTGTTCAATGGTATAATAATCTATGATACTAAACGAATCATTATCTTTTTCTAATAGGATACCTGTTACTGACCTTGTACCTATATCTAGCGCAAATAACTTTTCATTCATATTAGGTTCCTCGCGATCTTTTTTACTGCAAAAACGAATTCAATTAAGATAAACTGTATAGGAATACTTTATAAATTCTCTTATAGAGGTTGTTCAAAAAGTCCGGTAAAAATGACACATTAGATAGGACCTTCTACTAAAACCGCCCACGTCCTGTGGGCAACGTAGAAGTCACCACATCCTGTGGAAGCTCGTTAGCTTGCTTTTCCGCTCCTTGGAAAAGAAAAACGCTTTTCCTGCGTGTTAGAGCGTTTCCTCACGTATTAAAAGCATACGTTCCGGTACTCAAAGCTAAGCTGCCTCGAACTTCTTGGTCCTTTTTATCCTCCTTTTTGAACACGCACTTATATTACTACAAAATGTACCATACTTTCTATTAATAATAAACTGCAAATTAGGGGTGTATGTATTGAAAATGAATCAAATGGAAGTACTCCGTCAACAAATGAATGAGGTAAATTTAGAACTCTTAACATTAATTAATAAGCGTGCCGAATTGGTGCAAGAGATAGGTCAAATTAAGCATAAACAAGGAATGAAACGATTTGATCCTGTACGTGAGAGAGAAATGATTAACCAAATTACGTCCCATAACAATGGACCATTTATAAATTCAACAATAGAACATATTTTCAAAGAAATTTTTAAGGCGAGTCTTGAATTACAAGAGGATGATCACCGGAAAGAATTGCTTGTTTCTAGAAAAAATAAGCCAGATGATACAATCATCGATATAAATGGTAGGCAAATCGGTGATGGAAAAATTCACTCCATTATGGGTCCTTGCTCGGTTGAATCATATGAGCAAGTATCAAAGGTTGCTGAAGCGGTAAAAAATAATGGGATAAAGCTATTACGCGGAGGTGCGTTTAAGCCTAGAACATCACCATATGACTTTCAGGGACTAGGGTTTGAAGGACTAAAGATATTAAAACAGGTTGCTGATGAACATGGATTAGCGGTAGTAAGCGAAATTGTAAATCCAGAACATGTTGAAGAAGCGCTTGATTATGTAGATGTTATTCAAATTGGTGCACGAAACATGCAAAATTTTGAACTGTTGAAAGCAGCTGGAGATGTCGATAAACCTGTACTGTTAAAGCGCGGACTATCAGCTACTATATCTGAGTTTATCAATGCTGCTGAATACATTATCTCTAGGGGAAATGGAAACATTATTTTGTGTGAACGGGGAATTCGGACGTACGAAAAAGCAACCCGAAATACACTTGATATTTCAGCAGTACCAAT
Source organism: Virgibacillus sp. GM2-2 (assembly GCF_055329585.1). Classification (NCBI taxonomy): domain Bacteria; kingdom Bacillati; phylum Bacillota; class Bacilli; order Caryophanales; family Bacillaceae; genus Virgibacillus; species Virgibacillus sp. GM2-2. Next base: position 28,972 of record NZ_JBUZWC010000008.1, read on the forward strand.
TTTAAAGCAAGAAACCCACTTGCCAGTAATGGTGGATGTAACGCACTCCACAGGAAGAAGGGACTTGCTTTTACCTACTGCAAAAGCGGCAATAGCTATTGGAGCTGATGGAATTATGGCTGAAGTTCATCCAGACCCTGCAGTAGCACTCTCTGATTCTGCACAACAGATGGATATCGAAACGTTCCATCATTTTATGAAAGAACTGGATAGTTTCGCGCTATCAACTGGAAGAATATAAGCTATTTATATTGCACTGTATAAACGTATAGATTTTATGGATTAAAGTATTAGAAAAACTTTGGTACCAAGTGTTCCATATGACTGGTCCTCCGTAGGATCGGTCATAATTATTTTTGTATTTTATGTGTTGGTAGAGTATGATAGATGAAAAAGAGGGCGAAGTTTTTAACTAGGAGGCAAATGAATAATGAACATAACAATTTATGACGTCGCAAGGGAAGCAAATGTTTCAATGGCAACCGTTTCACGTGTTGTAAACGGTAATCCAAATGTTAAACCAACAACCAGAAAAAAAGTACTGGCAACAATCGAGCGTTTAGGCTATCGACCGAATGCGGTTGCCCGTGGACTTGCTAGTAAAAAAACGACCACGGTTGGAGCAATCATTCCAGACATTTCAAGTATATTTTTTGCTGAACTTGCTCGAGGCATTGAAGACATAGCAACGATGTATAAATACAATATTATTTTAAGTAATTCTGATCAAAATAAAGATAAGGAATTACAATTGATTAATACAATGCTTGAGAAACAAGTAGATGGAATTCTGTTTATGGGCGGATCAATTACTGATGAGCATGTGGAACAATTCTCAAAAGCGTCTGTTCCAGTTGTACTTGCTGCCACGTATGATGAATCAGCTACTATTCCGTCGGTGAATATCGATTATGAACAAGCTGCATTTGAAGCAACAAGCTTTTTAATCGAAAAGGGAAATAAGCAAATTGCTTTTATCCGTGGTGAAGATGATACGATTATAAATAAACAGAAATATGCTGGCTATAAAAGGGCCCTGCAAGAGTCCTCAATTGAGGTTAGAGAAGACTTAGTTGCCAATGGTGACTATACGTATGATTCTGGAATAGAAGTGGTTGAACATTTCTTAACGTTGGAAAACAAGCCGACTGCTATTTTTGTATCATCCGATGAAATGGCTCTTGGAGTCATCCATGGTGCGCAGGATAAAGGGTTAAATGTTCCTGGTGATCTGGAGGTCTTTGGATTTGATAATACGAGACTTGCATCGATGGTGCGTCCAACATTGTCAACGATCGTCCAGCCTATGTATGACATTGGTGCTGTAGCTATGCGCCTATTGACAAAATACATGAATAAAGAAGAAGTCTCCGAAAAAAAAGTTGTTTTGCCGCATAGAATTGTGGAAAGAAACTCAACAAAATAGAAAAAATGTCGATATAAGTAGTAAATCACAATTCATTTTTTCAAATTAAGTGAAGAAAAACCTCAAAATTCTCCTAGTGCAAAGGCGAAGGACAGGTTTTTCTGATGATTTACATAGCGTTAGGGGAGAGTAATATGCGTAAACGAGATATTTTAACTCCAATCGGCATTACACTTGGATTTATCATGATTATGATGGCAATTCTTTCAAGCGGTGGAACAGAAGGGGTAATGTCCTTTTTAGATATCGCTTCTATTTTCATCGTAATTGGGGGACTTATTGCGTCACTTTTAATTAATTTTAAGATGGATCAAATTAAATTAACATTTAAAGTAATGAAGGAAGCGTTTGTTCAAAGTGACCAACGACTTCCAGAGTTGATTCAACTTTTTATTAGGCTTTCAGAACGAGCAAGACGAGAGGGAATTCTAGCATTGGAAAATGAACTAGAAGATGTTGATGAACCTTTTATTAAAAAGGGAATTTTGCTAGCGGTGGATGGTATAGAACCGGAAGTAATCAGTGATATAATGAATGCGGAAATTACCGCTATGGAAGATAGACATTATAAAGGAAGAACCATATTAGATAAAGCTGGAGAATATGCGCCAGCTTGGGGGATGATAGGTACACTTATCGGACTCGTTCTCATGTTAAATAGCTTACAGGATCCAAGCACTTTAGGACCAAGTATGGCTGTTGCGTTATTAACAACGTTGTATGGGACAGTTCTAGCAAATCTAGTTTTTGTACCAATGACAAACAAATTAGAAGCAAAAACAGAAGAGGAAGTATTTATCAAACAGGTTATCATTGAGGGCGTAATTGGGGTTCAATCAGGTCAAAACCCACGTATTTTAGAGGAGAAACTAAGTGCTTTTTTATCAAATGATATAAAAAAGAAAGAAGATAGCAACGAAGAGGAATCCTCATTTGTAGGGGAGAGCGTAAATGAAGCGTAGACCTACACGTCGTAATAAAACGACTGGAGCACCAAAATGGATGGTTACATACTCTGATATGGTAACGTTGATTCTAGTATTTTTTATATTATTATTTTCTATGTCACAAATAGATTTAGTGAAATTTGAGGCTATATCAGAATCATTTAAAAATCGAATGATATTTGATTTTTATCCTTCACCAGTCCCGATGGAAAACCCAACAGAAAATACTAGCGATTTAGAAAGCGGGAAAACATCAAATGAATTTCAAACACCGACACAGCTCAAAAATGTGACTGATCGAGATGATGAAGCAGAGAAAGAAGACTCGTTAAACGAATTGATGACAGATGTTGAGCAATATTTAGATGCAAATGAATTAAACAATGTTATTTCAGCTAGTCGAAACGAACGTGGAGTTGTATTGGTTTTACAGGAACTGATATTATTTGATCCTGGTGAAGCTGAGATTTTGGAATCCGGACAACCATTTCTTAACAAAATCGGTTCACTACTTTCTAAAATACCAAATGAAATCAAAGTTGAAGGCCATACTGATAGCAAACCGATGTCAAGTTTCAGATATCCGTCTAACTGGGAGCTTTCAGGAGCGAGAGCAAGTAGCGTTGTGCGTTATTTAGTGGATAAAAATAATTTCGACGAATCGCGCTTTACGATTGTTGGCTATAGTGATACAAAGCCACTTGTGCCAAACGATAGTCCAGAAAATATGAGCAAGAATCGTCGGGTTGAAATTGTTATTTTAGAAAATTCTACCCAGAATAATCGATAAAAACGAGAGGATAATTATCAAATTACCCTCTCGTTTTTTTCGTATATTTTAAAGCACTCTGTAATACTTTGCGATTTTTTTCATTTATTTCATCTTTTCTCGGTATGGTCGGAACGATGCTGTCGTCATCCTGCCAGCTGATTGGTAATTCAACAGGAGCTTCAGATTGCCATTTAGTAAGCCACTCTCCTGGAATGTTGCCTGATCGATGGTTACCGGTGGTCATTACGTTCCACACTTGTGCCCATGCACGTGGCACGACACGCCAGGTATCATAACCTCCGCCACCTAAGGCGATCCATTTACCTTCACAGTATTGGTGAGCTAATTCATGTGCTAATTTAGGAATTTCCTCATAAATAGCCATGGTTGCGCATAAATGGGTTAGAGGGTCGAAACAGTGTGCATCTGCACCATTTTGCGTAATGATTACATCAGGCTGAAAATAATCCGCTATTTCCCTAAAAGCTGTTTCATACAGATGTAAAAAAGAATCGTCTTCAGTAAATGCATCAATTGGTAAATTAAACGAATAACCATGGCCATTTTTAATGCCACGTTCATTAATGTTACCTGTGCCAGGAAAAAGGTATCGCCCTGTTTCATGGATTGAAAATGTACATACATTTGGGTCTTCATAAAACGCCCACTGAACACCGTCTCCGTGATGAGCATCCGTATCGACGTACAACACTTTTAAGTCGTATTTCTCACGAATATATTTTATTGCTACAGCAGCATCATTATAAATGCAAAATCCTGCAGCACGACGCTTAAACCCATGATGCAAACCGCCACCTAAGTTTAAGGCATGATCAACTTTTTTCGTAAGAACTGCATCAACTGCTTCCAACGTTCCTCCTACAAGGTAACACGAGGCGTCATGCATGTTAGCAAAAATAGGAGTATCCTCTGTACCTATACCAAAAGCCAAACCTTCCTCTTCATTTAATAATCCGTTACTAGCTTTTTGAATTGCCTGTATGTATCCGCGATCATGAAACAATGCCAGTTCTTCTTCGGTAGCTTTACGTGGCGCAATAATTTGTTGGTCGGTTAATGTTTTTGTTGCCATTAACAAATCCTTTGTGAGAACAACCCTTTTTTGGTTAAATGGATGATTTGCATGAAAATGATAACCAAGCATAGCATCCGAAAAAACAAAAGAAGCATTACACGTCATGACCTTGGCCCCACTATATTATTTGGCCACATTAATTCATAGCCAGCCTCGCGTAAGTCTTCAATAACAGGCATAGGATTCATGGTTTGGATACGAAAGACAAGGATTTTATAGTTTGGATCATTGTTATATGGATAAACTAACACGGATGTTATGTTCGTTTTTCGCTTTCCAAAAACGGACGCTACCTCGGGTAAAATACCCGGTTTATGTGGGACCTTAACTTCAATATGTGAACTCTGTACGTGTGTTCCAGTTAATTGAATTAAGGTATAAAGCATATCCTTTTCCGTTACCATTCCTACTAGCTTGTTATCACGTACAACTGGTACACAAGCAAACTCTTCATCATAAAATATACCAGCAACTTCCTCCACAAAATCAAGTGGGTGTACAGTTACAACAGGATGGCTCATAATGGTTTGAATTTCATGCTGAAGTACATTTTCTTTTGCTTGCTCTTGAAGAATAGATGGACTAGCATCCCGAACATCTCGATCTGAAACAATACCGATAACATACAAATTTTCGTCAACAATTGGAATATGTCTAATTTTATTTTCCTGCAAAAGCCTAAGCGCTTCAGCAATAGTTGCACTAGGTGATAAAGTAATTACATTTCTATTCATAATTTCTTCAACTAACACCTATAAGCCCTCCCTCATAGATCGATATTGATGTCGTTGTAAAAATCGTAACTTATCAAATTCCTCTATTGATTCATCTGGTACATTTTGTCCAATACGAACCATTAGACAGTTAGCAGGATGTGAAATGATTTCTGGATCATCTGTTGGTGCAGGAATAAGTCCTCCAGCAGCCATCATTTTTTCCATCACTTTTCGGTAATCCCAAATACTTAGTTTTGTTCCATCTAAATCCCAATGCCAATAATACTCTGTTGAGATTACAATATAATTTTCCATGTAATCATCCATCATGGACACTTTTAATAATCCAGAAGCAACTCTAGAACCTCTGTACTGAGGAATAACCTCAATGGCCCCAAGTTCTATCAAATCTTCCATATTAAACTCGGACCAACGTTCCAGTGGATCAGGGTGCAAGTAAGTAACATAACCGATAATGGTATCTGATGTACGTGCAACGATAATCCGACCCTCTGGAAAGTCTGCGATGTTCATTATTGCTTCAAACTGCTTCGGTGCCTTACGAAATGCTGTTAAATGTTCATGAAAATGATATTTTTTCAATTCTGATGAAGGAAGTGGCCCTTCGATGACAATATCCCCATAAGTAGTATCGTGAGTTAATGATTGATGAGACTTCACATGCTTCATATTTTCACCGCCTACTTCTAAATGTAAATTTCTTGTTTTTTATTATACAGGATATTTGACTTGATTTTTAGTGATAAGTTGAATATGACTTTTTCTTAGTACATAAAAAACCTATAGGGTATGCCCCTATAGGTTTAATAGAATTATTCTGGATTGTCATCGGTTTCTGGTTTAGGATCGTCGTCATCTTGTGCAGGCGGTTCAGTCGGTGGTGGAGTTGGGCCATCACCACTGTTAGGTTTATCTGGCGGATTATCGCCATCCCCTGGATCATCTGGTTTTTCAGGTTTATCCGGCTTTTTAGGCTCTGGCGGCTCTGGCTTCGGTTCCGGCTTTGAAAAGTCACCAACCACGACTGCTTTAGATGGACTTGATTCTATTCCAAAGTAGTCAACAGCTTCTACTCGATAAACCGCTTTGCCACCTCCGACGTTAAACCCAGTCGACGTCGTGTTTCCAATTAATTTAAACGAACCGTCTGGATTTGACGCCTGGTAAATTCGATAGCCTACAACATCTTTACTACTTGAATCAGACCAAGTAAGTGTACTTCCTGATTTTTTGATTGATGATGGCGCAGCAGGTGCTTTTCCGTCATCCTCGATAGCAGAACCAACATCACCACTTGGAACGCCGATTTTTTCCCACTTAGCTCGATCTCTAGATGGGAATAATTTTGTCAAGTCACTCAGACGATCATAATTATGTTTCTGAATAAATTCTGGATTAAACGTTAATCCATCACCATTTACGAATTCTTCTGGTGTATTTGGTCCAGCTATAACTGCTTTGCCATCGACCAATACATACGCTCCAGTTGTCAGACTGTTATCTGTCTTGTTTGGTACGTATTTTGCATTATAAATATCGGAATATACCAGACCTGCTTTACTACATAAGTCTGACGGTGCATTCCCTGAAATAGCACAGTAACTGCGTGATACGATTCCATCTGGTCGCTCAAAGTTTTTTGATGGAGCCATTAACTCTGGGTTGATTTCAATCGCTTTGTTCATAAGTTTAGACCAGAGTAAAAGATTTCGCTCGTTGTATCGCATACAGTTAGGGTCACATGCATTTAAACTAGACGGTGTATCATATCCTATCCATGTGCCAAAAGTTACGTTAGGATTGTATCCAACAAACCACGAATCTTTCCACTCCTGCGAAGTTCCAGATTTGCCGGCCCAATCTATTGACATATCAATATGCGATTGTAAGAAAGTAGCTGTACCATAATCTAAAACGTCTCTTAAGATATCTGTTGTTAAGTATGCAGTTTGTGGCGAGAATACTTTTACTGGCTTGGATTCGTGTTCATAGATAGTTTTGCCATCTTTGGTAGTAATTTTTTCAATCATATAAGCATCTACAAATTTACCGCCATTTGCAAAAGTTCCATAAGCATTTATATTTTCTTCAATAGTTGTACCATAGGTTGTTGCTCCAATACCAAGTACCAGGTTACTATATTCCTTTTCGCCAATGGTAGTAATGCCCATTTTTTCTATATACTTTTGACCAATTCCTCTATTCATTAGCATGTTATACACTTGAATAGCAGGGACGTTAAAGGATTCGGCAAGTGCTTTTCTAGCCGTCACAAGTCCATGGTAATTAGTTGTATAGTTATCAGGTGAATACGAGCCATATGTTGTAGGAATGTCATCTAAAACACTAGCTGGCTGTAATAAACCTTCTTCAAAAGCAGGTGCATAATCAAGTAATGGTTTCATTGTACTACCATTTGATCGAATTGCTTCTGTCGCATAGTTTAATTGATTTTCTTGTGAGTAGCCGCGTCCACCGACAAAGCTAATAATTCTACCTGTTGCATTTTCTATTAGCATTCCAGCGGTTTGAACAGGCTCCACGATATGATATCGTTTTCCTGTTTTCGGATCCGTCCAATACCAGTCACTTTTCGGTCCATAGTAATCATAGTTCTTTACAATTTCTTGAAAAGCAACATACGTTTTTTTATCAATTGTCGTATGGATTTTATATCCGTTTTGGCGTAAAGCACGATCTGCACGAATCATGTATTCTTCTTTTAGCTTTTCATCTTTTTCAAGTTGTTCGACAGTATACCCGTCTTCTTTCGCGATTTTCTCTGCTAAAATGTTCTTTGCTCGTGCTTCCGCTTCAAACATCAAATACGGATACTTTTCCATCGGTGTATTTGATTTCGTAATAAAATCTTTCGTGATATCATAATTTAAAGCCTTTTCGTATTCTTTTTTCGTAATATATTCAGCCTCATACATTCTGTCTAACACTGTTTTCATTCGATCAATGCCAGGTTGTAATGCTGCTGGTTCTTTTAATCCACCACTATTTTTATATGGCGTGTAATAGGACGGGCTCTGTGGAAGCCCAGCAAGATAGGCTGATTGCGGTAAATTCAAATCTGCAGCGTCTACACCAAAAATTCCTTGTGCTGCTGTTTGAATTCCTGCAATGTTTCGTCCAGATGCTTCTCTACCATATGGAACTATATTAAGATATGCTTCTAAAATCTCATCTTTTTTAAAGAATCTTTCTAAACGTAAGGCTAGTAAAATCTCTTTTGCTTTACGTTCAAAAGAAACTTCGTTCGTAAGAATCTGATTTTTAATTAATTGTTGCGTTAAAGTACTACCGCCTGTTTTCACAGCGGCATTTGTTGCTTCTTGAACAACTGCACGTAAGATCGCTTTTGGAACAACACCTTCATGTTCTTTAAAATTTCGATCTTCAGTAGCGATGACTGCGTTAATTAATGTATCAGAAACATTTTCGAGTTTTACCTCTTCACGCATGATATCTGATCGAATATCTCCAAAATATTTATTTTCTGCAAAATATATTGTCGACGTTTCTTCGTAGTTATAGATATCCTTTTTCATGCTTTCATAGCTTCGTATAGGTTCATCTTTTACTAAAGAAGCAAAGTAACCAGCTCCAACTCCGCCAGCAAAAAATAATCCAATAACACCAATAATGATAAAGAATAAGATAATATTCCAAGTGACATCATATGTAACCCTTGAGGTGCGTTGAATTTTTCCTTGCTCCCAGAGAGATTTGACTTTTTTATACGATTTATCTAATACTTTTTTAATTTCATCCATATTAGACCTCCTAAATATTCACCCCATATTATACCATACTAGTTATCTAGTAAAAATAATAACTTTTGAAGAAATGATTCCAAAACTAGTTCTTTTATGTTAACTTATTTTCTATTAGGTTTACATAAAAGGAGGAGTACAATAATGAAGTACAATTCGAAAGTAAAAAATTTAGTCATTTGTGCTATGTTTGCTGCAATTACAGCAGTTATGGCTCAGATAGAAGTTCCGCTTCCGCTTGTACCAATAAGTGGTCAAACGCTGGCAGTTGGAATAACGGCGACAATCATTGGAAGTAGACTTGGTGCTATTGCGATGATTTGTTATGCAGCAGTCGGGGCGGTTGGAGCACCAGTATTTGCGGGTTTTAGTGGTGGAGCACATGTATTGATCGGTCCGACAGGAGGGTATATTTTTGGATTTATTTTAGCTGCTTATGCTACAGGTTTCATTTTGGAAAAAAGCAAATTTACGATAACAATGGCAATGATTGCTAACACAGTGGGGATGATTATCACACTTATAATGGGAACTATCCAGTTGAAATTTGTGCTAGACTTAACCTGGTCTCAAGCACTTGCATCAGGGGTATATCCATTTATCGTGGTCGGGTTAATTAAAGCATTTTTAGCAAGCTGGATTGGAGTTACTGTAAGAAAAAGACTTGTGCAAGCAAATTTGTTATTCCCACTAAAAAGCATAAGGTTATTGCAATTATTTTATAAGTATGGTAAAAATATATAATAATTAAATCATTACATGCATTGAAGGATCGAAGTAGTGAGCAAATCCCTATTATAGAGAGTTAGCGGGTGGTGGAAGCTGACATATATTTGTAAACGAATTACAATCTGGAGCTTTTTCTTGAATAAGAAAACGGTGAAACCCCATCGTTAACAAACCCAAAGTGGCATTTCTATGCAACAAGGGTGGTACCGCGAAGTCAACTCTCGTCCCTTTCTACAATGTAGGGGACGGGAGTTTTTTATTTCAACGTCAGAAAGTACAAAATGTGGTTGACCTTATAAGAAAAACTTCGGCATTCGCTATTAAGGGCGAGGCGAATGCCGAGTTTTTTAACACTAAAATAGGAGTGTGGTAACAATGTCAGTATTAAAAGAGCTAGAAAGACGTGGATTGTTGCATCAAACAACCGATTACGAAGGACTTGAAAAACATTTAAACGAGAACCAGGTTACCGTTTACTGTGGATTTGACCCAACTGGTGATAGTCTGCACATTGGTCATCTTGTTCCAGTGTATATGTTAAAACGATTTCAACGCGCGGGGCATAAGCCTATCGGTTTGATTGGTGGAGGAACTGGAATGATCGGCGATCCGAGTGGTCGCTCATCCGAACGTTCGTTAAATAGTGATGATGTGGTAAAAGGATATAGTGAAAAAATTAAGCAGCAGTTGGCTCATTTACTCGAATTTGATAAAGGTGAAAATGCGGCAGTTGCTAGAAACAATCATGATTGGTTAGCCAGCATGACTGTTATTGATTTTTTACGTGATGCAGGAAAGCATTTTGGCATTAACTATATGCTTGCAAAAGAATCAGTGTCTGCTCGAATTGAACAAGGAATTTCGTTTACTGAATTCAGCTACATGATTCTTCAATCGTTAGACTTTCTCAAACTTTACGAGCAAGAAAATTGCACCTTGCAAATCGGTGGCAGTGACCAGTGGGGGAATATTACTGCTGGAATGGAATTAATCCGTCGTTCCCGTGAAAATATGGATGAGGAAGTTAATGTGTTTGGATTGACTGTTCCGTTAATTACTAAAGCTGATGGCACTAAGTTTGGAAAAACTGCAGGTGGTGCTGTATGGCTGGATCCTGAAAAAACAACGCCATATGAATTTTATCAATTTTGGTTTAATACAGATGACCGCGATGTGATTAAATTTATTCAATACTTTACGTTCCTGGATCAAGATGAAGTGGATCAACTAACAAAAGCAGTTGATGAGAAACCAGAAGAACGCTTAGCGCAAAAACGATTAGCTGAAGAAGTTACGAAAGTAGTACATGGTCAAGAAGCTGTAGAACAGGCACAAAAAATCTCTGCTTCCTTGTTTAGTGGTGATTTAAAAGCTTTAACTGGGAAAGAGATTGAGCAAGGGTTTAAAGATGTCCCAACACACAATAGACAAAAAGAAAATATTGGATTAATCGATTTGCTCGTCGAAGCGAAAATTTCTTCATCCAAACGTCAAGCGAGGGAAGATATTCAAAATGGAGCGATCTACATCAACGGTGAACGAAATCAGGATTTACAGCACACGATAACTGCTGAGGATCAAATTGAAGATACGTTTACGATAATTCGTCGGGGAAAGAAGAAATACTTTTTAGTTCGCTTTCAATAAGTAAAAACACGATCTGTGACAGGATCGTGTTTTTTAGGTTCTTTCGATTTTCTTTTTCGAAGAAGTGTTATTCCGCGGAGACTGAGTGCGATGTCTCGATCGGTTATTTTCTGTCAAAATAGTTCTTAGTCTATTGATTTTATATCAAAAACAACAAACCTGAGATCTTAGACGCAAAATAAAAAACCTAGAATCCGTATAAACACGGTTTCTAGGTTTTTCGTTATAACTTAACGAGAGTAGAATTCTACGATAAGCGCTTCATTAATTTCAGCAGGAAGTTCAGTACGCTCTGGGTAGCGAGAGTAGCTTCCTTCCAGTTTATCCGCATCGAAAGTTAGATAATCAGGAACAAAGTTGTTCACTTCGATTGCTTCTTTAACGATATCTAGTTTTTGTGATTTTTCACGTAAACCAAATACTTGACCTGGCTTCATACGGTATGATGGAATATCAACGCGTTTACCATCTACTGTTACGTGACCGTGGTTTACTAGCTGACGAGCTTGTCTGCGTGTACGAGCAAGACCTGCACGATAAACAAGGTTATCAAGACGAGATTCAAGAAGAATCATGAAGTTTTCACCATGAATACCTTTTTGTTTACCAGCTTGATCGAACAAGTTACGGAATTGACGTTCGTTCAATCCATACATGAAGCGTAGTTTTTGCTTCTCTTGTTGTTGCAAACCGTATTCAGAGATTTTCTTTCTTTGGTTCGGTCCATGTTGACCAGGAGCGTAAGGGCGTTTATCTAGTTCCTTACCAGTTCCAGTTAATGAAATGCCAAGACGACGTGATTTCTTCCATACTGATCCAGTATAACGTGACATAAGACATTTCCTCCTTTTTATGTTATTTGCATAAAATAAGAGACCGTGTTCCTATCCGATGCTCATTATGTTTTCATGTACCATCGCTCCAGCAGCAGAGAGTTACACGATACACCTCAAATCTTGAGGAACAAAATGATGACAAGCGGCGGCTCACAAAGGCTACCTTTTTATTTTACACAACGAACAGTATATCTGTTTCCTGCTTAGAAGTCAATGATTTTATTATATCCACGAATAAAAGAAAAATATATTTTGAGAAGATTTTATAGGAAAAATCTCCTATTTGCTATATAATGTATCTATAATATTCAAAAATTTATCGGGACATTAACTATAAATGTATAAAATATATATGATGATAGGTGATCATAGATGGTAGACTACAATCAACTAAAAGGAGAAATAAGAAATATCTGCTATGAAATCTTATTAAAGCTGGAAAATTACTCCTATAGAAAAGTACTTAAAACTATCTCTATACGAATTCAGAATTTGTTAGAAATACCTATTGTTGCTACATATTCTTATAATCATTGGAAACAGATGTATGAGAAAATTACAGATCATAACGAATTGGTTCCAGAAATTGATCAAATTACACATTCCACTGAATTGCTAGTTAAGACGAAAAGTGAATTAACAGCTCGCATTTTACCATTCGATATAGAAGTTGAGCCACATGTTATCGTATTACTAGCGCACCAACTGGAAGATGAACGATTTACCAACGAATTATTACGTATTATAAAAGATGAAATTGAAAATGTTTTAAACATCGTAAATAATTACAATTTAAACAAGGAAAATGAAAAAAGAAATGCTTTCTTGTTTGATTTAACGACAAAGTTTTATGAAGTTATTACGAAAAAAAATATATTGACCGAATTAACAAAAGCAATGAATACGTTATATCCCCAATTTGATTACAATATCTTGCTCTCACAAGATTACGAGGAAGAAGAATCGTCAAACTTACCAATTAAAACCATAGAGTATAGTGATGATGCAACAAAAAGGGTAAGCACACAAGCGTTTATCACTGGTGAAATTCAGCTTGAAGATCGTCTAAAGGAAAAAATAACTTGTTTATATGCTCCTTTACGCGGTAAACAAGGTGTTTATGGCGTTCTCCAATTGTTAACAGAAAGCGCAGTGGATTTTCCGCAAAAAGAAATCGAATTTACTGCAAAACTAGCAAGTATTGCTGGGAAGGCGATTGAGAGTGCTATTCTATATGAAAATTCTAAGCATTTGGTTGAAGATTTAAAACTAATTAATGACGCCACTCATGCATTAAATTCAAATTTAAATATTGTTGAAATAACCACCATCATACGGAACAAAATTATAGAAGCAAGTGGCGCTTCACAGGTCGGCTTTGTATACACAGGTGAAACACAAAACCATCTAGTTAATGTGTTGTCAGGAAGTACGAACTATTTCTTTACTAACGATGGAGCAGAACATGCTGACTTTATATTCAACCAAGTAATGAGTAAAAAAGAAGCAATCTTTAGTGGAAATTACACAATTGAACTATCAGACTTTGCTTTTTCTTCTGTGATGGCAATTCCTATGCTTCACGCTGGTACGATTCACGGTGTAATCATTATTACACATGAAAACAAATATGCTTTTTCGTTTGATCACTTTAAACTCATGCAATCACTCGTACAGCATTTTACGTTAGCGCTCACAAATTCTATACTAAATGATAAGCTGAAGGCTGTTGCAATAACCGACTATTTAACGAAATTGTATTCACGTAATCATTTAGAAGAACAAATAGAAACAGATTTAGTGAAGGATGAACGAGGTACATTAATTATCCTTGATATTGATGATTTTAAGAGAATTAATGATACGTATGGCCACCACATTGGTGACGAGGTCATTATTCAAGTGGCTTCCATTATTAAAGCACATACGGGAGAAAATGATATCCCTGCCAGATGGGGAGGAGAAGAGTTAGCGATCTATTTATCCAATGCAACTGTCGATGAAGGGGTGCATATTGCTACTCAAATTAGAAAGCAGGCTGAGAACTTTACTGATCCCAAAGTTACATTATCCTGTGGGGTTGCGACGTGGGATAAGACGACGAAAGTTGATGTAAAGGATTTATTTGTGCGAGCTGACAAAGCGTTATATAAAGCCAAGAATACAGGTAAAAATTGTGTTGTAAAAGACATGGAAGAAATGAAGACATGATAAAAGCTTGTTGTTTTTGTAACAATACCTGTAAAGTGCGAACTAATTTAGGGGGCTAGCGACTGCTTGGTATCGGACTGAGGATTCCTTATTTACCTTTTTTAGCTTTATTTTGAGCGTTAACGGACACACGATTCCTTATGCAGCTGAAAAACATGATTTTCAACTGTTTTTACCTAAATAAGGAATCCTGAGTCCGATAACAACCACATTTACCCTTATTTCTCACAAATAAGGAATCATGTGTCCGCTAGCTGCCATCCTGCATGCAATCTTTCCAGTACGGTCGAAAATGTTACTTCACTAGCTTTGCCGGCAGCGGAAGTCAGCGTTGCTGTTACCATTAACATTAATTTTCACTAATTCACAATTTTCTTCAACTGTAAACTAAACATTCTGAAGAACGAATAGTACGTCAAGGACACTAATTGGTATCGGACTGAGGATGCCTTATTTACCTTTTTTCCCTTTATTTTGAGGGGTAACGGACATACGATTCCTTATTCGGATAAAAAACATGATTTTCAACTGTTTTTACCCAAATAAGGTATCCTGAGTCCGATAACAACCGCATCTGCCCTTATTTTAAACAAATAAGGAATCGTGTGTCCGCTAGCTGCCCTCCTGCATGCAATCATTCCAGTAAGCTCGAAAAAATGTTATTTCACTAGCCTTGCTCGAAGCGGAAATCAACAATGTAGTTACTATAAACATGAATTTTTATCAGGTGCACAGCTTACATCAAATACGAAAGTTAAGTAGCAACAATGTTTACGAAAAAACCTTCCAAAACTAGTTACTGTTTTGGAAGGTTTTCTTTAACGTAAAGCTGACTGTACAATTTCGGCAAATTTTTCGATATACTCTTTGTCAATCTCATCGAATCTGTTTATACTTGGGCTATCAATATCTAGTACTCCATAAATTTCATTATTTACTACGAGTGGTACAACAATTTCTGATTGACTTGCACTATCGCATGCAATATGACCTGGAAAAGCGTTAACATCCTCAACTAGCTGTGTTTCTTTTGTTTCTACTGCTGTGCCGCAAACACCCTTACCGTATGGGATACGTATACAAGCTGGAAGGCCTTGAAATGGTCCCAAAACTAACTCGTTTTCTTTCCATATATAAAAACCAACCCAATTCACATTTTCAAGAAATTGATTTAAAATTGCTGAAGCATTAGATAAATTAGCGATTACGTCAGGTTCTCCATCTAGTAAAGCTTTCGTTTGTTGCAACAATAACTGATAATCCTTTACACGGTCTCCTGTATAGTTGCTAGCTTGAAACATAAACATTTTCCTTCCGTTTGATAAATTTCGACCTTGACTTGCGTTAATTGTCGAGAAGAAATTGCAGGATTAAAGCTTACTCTGTCGTAAAATAACAATAAGAGGTTGTTCAAAAAATCGGGTAATAATTACCTGTTTGAACACTCACTATAAGGAGTTGAATTTCGATGAAAAAAAATCCAACTAAGCAAAAGGTTATAGATGCAGCTTCATCATTATTTTTTCAGAAGGGATTTCACGGCACTTCCGTACGTGATATTGCTGATAAGGCTTCCGTCAATGTCTCATTAATCAGCTACTATTTTAATAGTAAACAAGGACTGTTAGAACATGCTGTAACGAATTATTATGAAACATATTTGGCTACGATGGAAGAAGTTCTTGAAACAACTGAAACCGACACCCCTTTATCGAGATTGAAGCTCTTAATTGATGCTATTATACAGTATAAACAAAATAATCATCAATTCTCTTGTTTTATCCATCGGGAACTCTCACTTGACTCTATTTTTGTTCGTGAAATGACAGTTACTTACTTGGCAAAGGAAAACTACATGATCAGCAATACATTTTTTGCAAGCTTACCTAAAAATCATAAAAACGGAACAGAGCATCAATTTTTGTTAATGCAGCTAAAGGGAATGCTCATGACACCATATGTATTACAAAATGAATGGAAAAATCAGGTCGCAGGTAAAACCTCACATCAACTATTTGCACAAAATTATACAAAAGTTATCCACAAATGGTTGGATTTTCTAACTTCGGAAACTGCTCAACTTGCTAATCATTAAAAAATATGTAAAATCCGCAATTTATTTGTAATTTTTTAGCCAAAAATGCTATTTACATGGTATCATTAGTATAATAATCTCAGAATTAGCGTTTTGCAATTATTAATTACTGATACTTGTTCTTGGATGGAAGAACATCCTCTTATATTGGGAAATGTTGTTAGGAGGCTTTAAATGGCATATATCATAGGAATTATACTCGTTATCATTGCATTAGTTATTGTAGGTCTTATTTTACGAAAAAGGATATATGATGTGGTTGATCGACAGGAAAGTTGGAAGATGGATATTATGAATCGTAATATTGCATCACAGCTTGCTCGTATAAAAAGCTTAAACCTGTCAGGTGAAACACAGGACAAATTCGAGTCCTGGAAATCACATTGGGAATACATAGTAACAAAACAGCTTCCTGATATTGAAGAGTACTTATTTGATGCGGAAGAAGCGGCAGATCGTTATCGCTTTCCTACAGCTAAAAAAACGTTGCGTAAAGTTGAACAGACGCTTCAATCTATTGAAAAAGACATTGATAAGATGTTGCTCGAATTAGAAGAACTAATCAAATCGGAAGAAACTAGTCGTAAAGAAATTGAAGGACTCGAACCTGAAATAAAAGCGTTACGTAAAAAATTATCTCAAACACGTTATTTATATGGTAAAGCCGAAGCAAGGTTTGACGTGGAGTTAGACGAAGTGGAAGAGATGTTACAGAAATATCATGATCTAACTTCTTCAGGTGATTACTTTGAAGCGAAACAGACTGTTGAACAATTAAAAGTACAACTGGAAGCAATCCAAGTAGAAATGGATGAATTTCCAGAATTATATAAGGCATGTAAAGAAAATCTACCTTCACAACTGGACGACTTAATAACAGGAATTAAAGAGATGAAGGACGAGGGCTATCGGATAGGACACCTTGGTCTTGAAAAGGAAATTAGCGGTTATCAACAGCGTTTATTAGACTGTGTAAGCTCAGTTGAAAAGGGTAAAGTAACAATTGCTAAGGAAACAATAGTAGAAGTTGAAGAGCGTATTAAAGATATGTATCAACTACTAGAAAATGAAGCAATCGCTAAAAACTATTTAGAAACCAAAGTGCCACTGTATCGCCAAAAAATTGATGATCTTGATACAACTTTTCTTAGAACAAAAGAAGAAGTGGAAGTACTTAAACAAACATATTATTTTGAAGACACTGATATGGAAAAATATTTGGTACTTGATAAAACAATTACTCATCTTAAAAAGCAGCTTGTTGAACTTAGCGAAAGTTTGGAAGACAGTAAAGTTTCACATATGCAGATTCGTGGTAATTTAGAGGCTAATTTGGAACAGGTTGATTCGTTAGTTGAAGAACATGAGGAATTCTTAAAGTTCATCCATAATTTACGCAAAGATGAATTAGAAGCAAAAGAAAAATTAAACGAAATGAAAAATCAAGTTTACCATACGATTCGAAGGCTGAAAAAAAGCAATATACCTGGAGTACCTAATTTTATTTGGGATTTACTTGAGACAACCAGTCAAAAAAATGATCGGGTACTGAAGGCGCTTGAGGAAAAGCCACTTGATATGGCTGCCGTTCAGCAAGCGTTAAATGATGCTAACAAGAGTGTGGACCATGTTATTGAACAAACTGATTTTATATTAGATCAAGCATACTTAACAGAACAAGTTATCCAGTACGCGAATAGATACCGTAGTCGCTACCCGCTTTTAGCAGCAAAGCTCGCTGAAGCTGAAAGATTATTTAGATCGTATGAGTACGAACTATCACTTGAACACGCAGCTAAAGCTGTCGAAGAGGTAGAACCTGGTGCTTTGAAGCGTATTGAGGAGTATCAAGAGGTTACTGTTTAGCATGACTGTTTATCAAAAAGAGACAGTTGCATCTCTTGGTTTAATTACTGTTGCAATTTGGGGTATTGCAGTCTTCTTATTATTTTCAGAAGAAAAGCAAATACCGAGTAATAACCATGAAACACGTCAAGTACAGTATGAAAACAAGCAAGTGTTCATGTACAAAAAGGATGAAACGGTAACTGTTGAGAAAAGCGTAAACCTAACAAAGGTAAAATCAAACGCTAAAGATAATCGTATTTCCATCGATGTACTTTTAGCAGAAATAAACAATTAGAATAATTCAGGCTGTCTTTTGATGCGGGTTACAACCTTATTCTTAAGCCAGCCTTCACTTTTGTACGAATACCAATAGAGAAATTGAAATAAGCGGACTCCAGAGCCGTTATCCGAGCAAAACTGGAGCAAATATGTCTGTTCGCGGACACAGAATGCTCTATTTAGTTAGTGAAAAAAAACCTAGTTTCAACCTGTTTTTATCTAAATAACGCATCCTGAGTCCTTTTAACCTATAAAGTAGGTGTAAAAAGTAAAAATAACGGCTTCTGTGTCCGCTACTAGATAGTCTCCGGTGCTGAGTATTCTGGTTGGATTACGTCACAGTGTTTTCTTATATTTGATAACTAGGTTTTTCTAACGAGTAAATAAAGGAATGGGAGATAGACCAAATGATTTATTTAGACAATTCAGCGACGACCAAACCCCATCCATCGGTATTACAAAGTTATGAGCAGGTTTCGCAAAAATTTTTTGCAAACCCGTCATCCATCCATCAGTTGGGTGGTGAATCAGAAAATCTACTGAAAACGGCCAAAGTGCAAGCAGCTCAGATTTTTCATGTGTCACCAGAAGAAATCATATTTACCTCAGGTGGAACAGAAGGAAATAATATGGCTATCAAAGGAATAGCTTTGCAACATCAACAGAGAGGAAAGCACATTATAACATCTCAAATTGAACATCCTTCCGTATACGAAGCATGTCAATCACTCGAAGCGTTAGGATTTACTATCACATATTTACCAGTTGATCGGGATGGAAGCGTGTCAGTTGAAGATGTGGCAGAGGCGATTACACCTGAAACTATATTGATATCAATTATGCATGTGAATAATGAAATTGGTTCTATCCAACCTATCCAAGAGATTGGAGAACTTGCCAAAAAATATCCAAAGTTATTCTTTCATGTTGACCACGTACAAGGCTTAGGAAAAGTTCCGCTGCAACTAACTGAAAGTGGTATCGATCTATGTACAATGTCTGGTCATAAAATTCATGGTTTGAAGGGAACAGGGATATTATATGTATCGAACAGGGCTAAGTTATTTCCGTTGTTTCATGGAGGGAGCCAAGAAAGGTCTATTCGATCTGGAACCGAAAACTTAGCTGGTGCAGTATCTATGGTAAAAGCTGTACGGCTCATAATGGAAAAGTATAGTAATGATGTTGAGACTCTTTTTGACTTACGTACTGAGCTGGTCAAAAACTTAACTGAAATCGATGGATTAAAAATGAACACTACTAAAAATGCAGCGCCACACATTATTAACTTTTCTGTTCTTGGGTTAAAGCCTGAGATAATTATTCATGCACTTGGGGAATCAGGGATATTTATCTCGACAAAATCTGCTTGCTCATCTAAGCTAAATGATGAAAGTAGAATCCTAGCGGCATTAGGTTTTGATGAGAAGAGAACCACGACTGGTTTACGTGTAAGTTTGTCATATGACACAACAAAAGATGAGATAGAAATATTTATTAATGAATTGAAAAAAGCGATAAAACAGTTGAAAACAATATTGGAGTAGATATAAATGGAATTTGATCATATTTTAATACGTTATGGTGAAATGGCGTTAAAAGGAAAAAATAGAAAGAAGTTTTATAGTAAGCTTCAGGATAATTTACGGTATACGTTAACGGAATTTCCTGGGGTAAAGGTAAAACGAACACAAGGACGAATGTTTGTTCATTTAAACGGACAGGACCCATCACCAGTTATGGAAAAGTGTAAGGAAGTTTTTGGCATTCAGAGTTTAAGTTTGGCTATAAAGATTCCAAATGAGGAACAACAAATAAAAGATGCTGCATTGTTTGCACTAAAGAATAGTGAAGATGTAAAGACATTTAAAGTAAGTGTAAAACGTATTAACAAAAACTTTCCGATTCGATCACAGGTGTTCAATCGTGAAGTTGGGGCACATTTATTAATCAATACTGACGGATATAAAGTAGATGTTCATCAACCAGATTTAGATTTAAAAATAGAAGTTCGTACAGAAGCTACTTATATTACGTGTGGAGTAGTTAAAGGTGCAGGTGGTTTTCCAATCGGAACATCAGGTAAATCATTGTTATTATTATCAGGTGGAATCGATAGCCCGGTTGCAGGTTATTTAGCAATGAAGCGTGGTGTGGCAATTGAAGCTATACATTTTCACTCACCACCTTTTACAAGTGAGCGCGCGAAACAAAAAGTAGTGGATTTAGCAGGGCAGTTAGCAAACTACGGCACTTCGATTAAATTGCATATTGTTCCATTCACCAAGCTACAACAATATGTATTTCAACATGTGCCTGATGGATATGCAATGACAATTATGCGAAGAATGATGCTTAGGATTAGTGAAGCCATTTGTCAAAAAGAGTCAATTTTATCCATGACGACTGGTGAAAGTCTTGGCCAAGTCGCAAGTCAGACAATGGAAAGCATGAATACAATAAATGAAGTAACGAACTTTCCGATTATTAGACCACTGATTACTATGGATAAATTGGATATAATCGCTATTTCTCAAATGATAAATACGTATGATATATCAATTAGACCATACGAAGATTGCTGTACTATTTTTGTTCCAAAAGCCCCAAAGACAAAGCCAAAACGTGACAAGGCAAATCATTTTGAATCAAAACTTGACTTTGAAACCCTTATTCTAGAAGCGGTGGAAGGAACTGAAGTAGTTAAAGTGACAAAAGATAATAAAGAAAACGAACAGTTTCAAGGTTTGTTTTAGGAATCCAATTTTATCCCGAAAACTTAACAACATCTACCAGCTAAAAAAATGAATGGATTCACTCCTTCTGACACATTATAAAATTATCAGGAGGAGGTGAATTGACATGGCAAATAACAATTCAAATCAATTAGTAGTACCTGGTGTACAACAAGCTCTTGATCAAATGAAATATGAGATCGCACAAGAATTTGGTGTGAAGCTTGGACCAGACAACACTTCTCGTTCAAACGGTTCTGTTGGTGGAGAAATCACTAAGCGTCTTGTACAAATGGCAGAACAACAATTTGGTGGTAAGTAATTAAAATTTAATAACATTGGCTTCAAGGGCTGCCTCTAAAAAAGAGGTAGCCCTTTTGTATTTCCTGTAGTACCTAATTGTGTTAACTTTAAATATAATAATGTCAATGAAAGGGGAAGGGAAAATGGGTGATTTATGGTTTGGTGGGAATATATACACGATGCAACACGAAGGAGAGGCCGTTGAGGCGGTTTATACCGAAGAAGATAAAATAATTGCTGTCGGGACTTATGAAAAACTGTATCATACTTATTTCTCAAAAATAAAAAACGAAATTAACTTACAAGGAAAAACTATGTTACCAGGCTTTGTTGATAGTCATCTACATATTTTAATGCATGGGGAAAAATTGTTGCGACTGGACTTATCTCAATTGAAATCGGCCGATGAGGTAAAGGAAGCTTTGCGAAATAGAACTGCGAACCTTTCTGAGGGTGAGTGGTTAATAGGTGAAGGATGGAATGAAAATCTATGGGAAGAGCCAGTTATCATTCATAGGTCTGAGTTAGATGAAATTTGTCCAAACAATCCATTAATGCTAACGAGAGTTTGTCGCCACGCTTTGCTTGCAAATACGCATGCGATCAATTTATCTAATGTAAAGCAAGAAACACCTGACCCACAAGGTGGAATTGTTGTTCGTGATGAAAATAATGACATAACAGGATATTTTTTAGATACAGCACAAGATTTAATAAAAAAATCGCTCCCAACCGTTTCAAAAGACTATTTGCAAAAGGTAATTGAAATAGCGGTAGCCGATTTAGTATCAAAAGGGTTAGTTGGTGGACATAGTGAAGATTTAAGTTATTACGGTAGCTTTGATCGAACCTTCCAAGCATTCATTGATGGTATTGATGGTAAAGAAACAAGATTTAAAGCTCATTTATTAGTACATCATGAAGTGCTCCAAGATATGTTTGACCAAAAACTGGGCTGGCTTGATGGAAATGAGTATGTAGAGTTGGGTGCTGTCAAAATATTTGCGGATGGGGCAATAGGTGGGCGTACTGCTTGGTTAACTGACGACTATAGTGATGACCCAGGAAATAAGGGAGTAGCTATCCATAGCATCGAAACACTTGAAAAGATTATACTTAAAGCGCGAAGCCATGATTTACCTGTTGCTGTTCATGCAATTGGTGACCGTGCCGCGTTAGAAGTTTTGAAGCTTCTTAAAGCACATCCTCTGAAAAACGGGCGTAGAGACCGACTAATCCATGGTCAAATATTAAATAAAGAAGCACTAAAGTTATTAAAAGAACTTCCTGTAGCGGTAGATATCCAACCTTTGTTCGTTACTTCTGATTTTCCTTGGGCAATTGATCGACTAGGAGAAGAACGATTAAAGCTTGCATATGCTTGGAAAACAATGATTGACCATCAGGTGCATTGTGCGGGAAGCTCTGATGCACCAATAGAAGAAGTAAGTCCTCTACTTGGGATACAAGCAGCCATAATGCGAAAAGCCTCTTATGATGGAAAAGTGTATGATCCAGAAGAAGCTCTATCCGTTTATGAAGCTATCCGAATTTATACAAACGGCAGTGCTTATGCAATCAATCAAGAATCATCAAGAGGTATGCTAATGGATGGTTTTGCTGCAGACTTTACTATACTAGAAGAGAATATTTTCCAAGTAGAACCTGAAAACATACATGAAATTGACATCGCTATGACGGTAATTGATGGAGAAATTGTATACGAGAAAAAACCTTACTACTAAAGCCTGTAGTAAGGTTTTTTCTGTGTTATATTTCTTATTTATAACGTCACGTGGTTAATAATGAAGGCAGATTAAAACCGTCCTTTGCGGACAACGTCGGCATACCTCTTGCCGGGGCAAGGAGGCTTAAGTTGTGCCCTAGGGTGCGCGACTGTCCACAGTGGAAATCAACGTTGCTGTTACATAATCATAAATTTTCACTACTTCGCTTTTTACTTCAACTGTAAACTAAACATTCTGAACGAATAGTACGCCAAGGACAGTGCTTGGTATTGGACTGAGGATGCCTTATTTACCTTTTTTCCCTTTATTTTGAGGGGTAACGGACATACGATTCCTTATTCGGATAAAAAACATGATTTTCAACTGTTTTTACCCAAATAAGGTATCCTGAGTCCGATAACAACCGCATCTGCCCTTATTTTAAACAAATAAGGAATCGTGTGTCCGCTAGCTGACATCCTGCATGCAATCTTTCCATACGCTCGAAAATGTAACTTCACTAGACTTGCCCGCTACGGAAATCAACATTGTTGTTACAATAAGAAATATTCACTAGTTCGCAATTCCCTTCAACTATGAAATAAAATTGAAATTTAATCTTACAAAAATGTCCGTTTCACGCGATCCCAGTAAGAGTTGTTTTTTAGCTTAACTGTTTTGATAACCCTGTCACTCAAAGTAACAGTAATGTTCTTCACTTGGCGAATAGGATGTGCTTCGTTATCCATTCCAACAACTGGATAATTATTACCGTCTTGAACAATATCTAATGAAAGCTTTCGATCTTTATCTAAAACAAACGATGAACCAAGCGTTCGATATCGATTGTTATTTAGTGAAGCAAGTTCTGTTACTTGAAAACAAGGAATTCTTGGATCAATTACAGAGCCACTCGTAGATTTATTATATCCTGTACTACCAGTTGGGGTTGCTACAATTAAGCCGTCTCCTCGAAAGGTTTCAAAGTGCTGATCATCAATTTTTACATCTATAACAATGGTTTTAATAATTGTTGATCGAATACTAACCTCATTAAGGCAATTAAATACCGTTTCCCCATTATTCATGTCTACTTTAATAACAGGAAATCGGCGGACTTCCATTTCATCATGTACCATCGAGTGCAACATTTCGCTAAAATTGTCCATATTAAAATCACAATATAAACCTGCCTCGTTTGAACGAGTAATGCCAGTATATAAGCAATCCTGTCTGAAACCTGTTTTTCGAACCGCTTGCAAAAAAGCTCCATCGCCACCAATACTAACGATAATATTGGCGTCAGCTGGATCTTTTTTTATTGTGAAATCATTTTCTTTTGCTAAATGGAATAATGGTTCCAATTTTTCTTCTATATCCCTTTTATGGTCGTAATGGAAAAAAATATTTCTACGATTAGACATGTCTCAACCTCCTTGTAGCAAATAATTACTATCATTTTATCATTTCTAATTCATTATTCCCATTGATTGTGGTTACTGTATAAAAATGGATAACACGAACATACTAACATTGTTCGTTCGTTTACTAGGGGGTGTAGCAGTTGGTCGGGATGATTAGTATAGTCATTATTGTTATCGTTTTATTTCTCTTTGTATTGTTCTCAAAGATCACTATCTCAATCAAAATATCCTATCTTGAAAATCAACAAAACGGTTCCGTTCATATTATGTTTTTAAAAATTCCTATTTATAAGATGAAAATAAAACCTGAAAATGATAAAAAACAATCAACTCTTGACTTCCTAACTAATCGGCAACTGCTCACGAAACTATTTCACGATATACAGTTTTTCTTTAAGACTGTAAAACAAACAAGTCCACAGGTTTACTGGATACTTCAAAAAATGACAATACATAAATTTCAGTGGCATACAAATTTTGGTGCTGGAGAAGCTAGTAGTACTGGAATGTTGACTGGAGGCGTATGGTCCATCAAAGGTATAGTGCTAGCCTTTCTAAGGGAAACGTGTCATGCCGTCAATTCCCTACATGTAAATGTAAGTCCATATTTTCAACAAGCACTATTCCAAACACAACTCGACGTAAAAGTTACGATTCGATTTGTTTATGCAATTTCTGGTGGATGGAAATTACTACGATCTATGTCAAGTCACAACGAACAAATTACTAAATTGCGTGAAAGGAAGATTTAACATGAGTGAACATCCAATTCAAGGCTTAATGACCACAGCTATGGAAAATATAAAAGATATGGTTGAAGTCAATACGATTATCGGTGATCCAGTTGAATCGCCAGACGGTAGTATCATTATCCCAGTATCTAAGGTAGGCTTTGGATTTGCTGCAGGAGGTAGTGAGTTCCAAACAAAATCGTCTGGGGGAGACCAGAGTGATTCAGAAATGGAACTACCTTTTGGTGGAGGTAGTGGTGGAGGTGTTTCAATCACACCAGTGGCATTTCTTATCGTGAGTAAACAAGGAATAAAAATGGTTCATCTAGATGAGAATGCTCATATTTTTGAAAAAATGATTAATTTTGCACCCCAAGTCGTAGATAAGGTTCAACAGCTTATTAAAGAATCGAAACAAGGAAACAAACCAAAACAGCAGAAAGATCAAAATCAACAAAGTCGTCAACGCAACCAAAACCAAAACGATAATCAACAACAGGACGGAGGAGATGACCAACAGCAAAATAGTAACCAGTCAGATTCCAATTATTCCATATAAAGTGAAACTTCATTCAGCGGGGGTTTTTTTCCTTCCCTGCTGAATGGTATTGAACAAAATCGGACCTTTACGGGCAGTTTAGCCAGTCTTATTGTACTGCCCGTTAAGGCGGGATAAATCTCTTCTCTAATTAATGGTAAATATTGGACATGTCATCCAATTTTATTCATAATGAAATATGAGTAAAACTATTGAGGAGGAATGATCGTTATGGTAAATGTTACATTCCAAAATAATCCTGTAACACTGTTAGGCTCAGAAATGAAAGTTGGTGACACTGCACCCAACTTCACCGTTTTATCGAATAATCTAAAAGATGTTACCCTAAACGATTATGAGGGTAAGGTAAAACTAATAAGTGTCGTTCCATCAATTGACACGGGAGTTTGCTCGGAGCAAACGAAACGATTCAATGATGAAGCGAATGAGGTCGCTAATGCAAAAGTATTAACTATAAGTATGGATCTCCCGTTTGCTCAAGCTCGTTTTCGTGAGGTAAATAAAGTTCAGGATCTTGATATCCTATCTGATCATCGATCAGCAGACTTTGGGGAAAAATATGGTGTACTTGTTCAAGAATTACGATTACTTGCTAGAGCGATTTTTGTTGTTGATTCGTCAAATAAAGTAACCTATGTAGAGTATGTTAAAGAAATAAGTAATCATCCCGATTATGAAAAAGCACTTGAAGCAGCTCGCGAGGCTAAATAAGTTAAAGGCACCTGTTTTTTGTAAAAAAATTACGGGTGCCTTTATTATTTTGCACGTATAAAAAAGATGATTATTATAGATATGAAGTGTAATAAGGCTGTCGCTAATATATGGGATTTATCTTAATGTACATTCCCCCCTTCGTTCTGATACAATAAGGGCGCTTATTAGGCCGAAATGGAGGAAGTTTGGATGACTAAAACAAATATTGAATCATTATTCGAATGGTTAGATAATACGACGGAAATAATAGAAAAACATAAAAATGAACCCTATTTAGAATGCTTAACATTGACCTTAGAATGCTTATTAGAGCAAGAGTTTGCCGATGCAAACGATACATTGTTAACAAAATCAATTCAAGAACAACTAAAAAAAGTCGATGTATCTTCTTATAAAAAAGAGGATTTACAAAAAGCAATACAACTAGCTGTATTAAAAGGGATGAAAGGCTCTACACAGCAACAACATATGATGACTCCCGATTCGATTGCTCTTATTGTCGGGTATCTCGCTAGTAAAGTTCTAGATACGAGCAAAAATGTTCGGGTATTTGATCCGGCAAGTGGTACAGGGAATTTATTAACAACGGTTATCAATCATCTTGGCAAAGACACTGCTGGATTTGGTAGTGAAATTGACCCGACTTTGTTACAGTTATCTGTTTTATGCGCCAACTTACAAGAGCTATCAATTGAGTTTTTCCATCAGGATAGTTTACGCCCGTTTTTACTTGATCCGGTCGATCTTGTCGTATCTGATTTACCAGTAGGATATTATCCAGATGACGTGAACGCCAGTGAATATCGTTTACAAGCAGAAAAAGGCCATTCTTACTCACACCATTTATTTATTGAACAGGGACTCAACTATGTTCAAGCTGGTGGTTACTTGATACTTCTCATACCTGAATTTCTTTTTGAAAGTGATCAAGCAGATCAGCTTCGTGCTTTTCTATATGACAACGCGCATATTGTTGGCGTTCTTCATTTACCTGAAACAACATTTAAATCAAAAAACAATGCAAAAAGTATTCTAATGCTACAGAAAAAAGGAGAAAAAACAGAAGCTCCAAAACAGCCATTATTGGTCAAGCTTCCTTCATTAAAAAACACAAAAGCGATGGAAGATATTTTGGCACAAATGAACACGTGGTTTGCTTCCTATAATGATGGTAAAAAGTAAGAAGGAGGTTGTCTAGGATGCAGGTGATTTTAGCAATTAATGCTGGTAGTTCCTCGTTGAAATTTCAGTTGATCCAAATGCCCAAAGAAACAATTATTACAAAGGGATTAGTCGAAAGAATTGGTTTGAAAGAATCAATATTTACGATAGAAATAGATGGGGAAAAAGATAAGTCAGTAGTCGATATTCCAGACCATGAAGACGCAGTGAAGCGTTTAATGGACAAGCTAACAACAACTGGAATAATCGATTCGTTTGATGATATTCATGCGATTGGACATCGTGTAGTTCATGGAGGGGAAAAATTTACTGACTCTGTGGTGATTTCAGAGGAAGTGTTAAAGGAAATAGAAGAAGTTTCAGAACTAGCACCTTTGCATAATCCTGCTAATCTAACAGGAATTCGAGCATTCCAAGAAATTTTACCGTATGTTCCTATGGTTGCTGTTTTTGATACAGCATTTCATCAAACAATGCCAGAAAAATCTTATCTTTACAGTTTGCCTTATGAATATTATGAAAAATATGGAATTCGTAAATACGGGTTCCATGGCGCATCACATAAATATGTTTCAGAACGTGCATCTGAAATGTTAGGAATTCCGTTGAAACAGCTGCGATTAATTTCTTGTCATTTAGGAAATGGAGCAAGTATAGCTGCGATTGAACATGGGAAATCAATTGATACATCTATGGGATTTACGCCTCTTGCTGGTGTTACAATGGGAACAAGATCTGGAAATATTGACCCTGCTTTAATACCGTATATAATGGAAAAAACTGGACAAACAGCCGATGAAGTATTAAACGTACTGAACAAAAAAAGCGGTATGCTTGCATTATCCGGCTTCTCTAGTGACTTACGTGATATTGAACAACAGGCAGAAACAAATAAGCGTGCAGAGCTCGCTTTAGAAGTATTTGCTGCCCGAATTCATAAATACCTTGGATCTTATGCAGCCCGAATGTCAGGGGTCGACGCAATAATCTTTACGGCAGGTGTAGGCGAAAATAGTGACATTATTAGAGAAAAAGTGTTGACCGGTTTAGAATTTATGGGTGTTTACTGGGATCCATCGCTAAATAAACTGCGAGGTCAGGAAACCTTTATCAATTATCCACATTCACCTGTAAAGGTAATTGTAATTCCAACTAATGAAGAAGTTATGATTGCAAGAGATACTGTTCGATTGACGAATTAACGATTTGTCACTGTTGGGAGTGAGAAAATGTCCGTTACGGAACATAAATCAGAAAAATACCGAGTAACTTGTATGGTAGTCACAATTAGTGATACACGTAACGAAACAACGGATAAAAGTGGAAACTTAATCGTTGAGATGTTGGAAACAGCAGGATATGATGTGGAAATCAAACAGATTGTTCCTGATGAAAAAACTGCAATAAAAAATATGCTTGACGCAGGTAAAGAAAATCCAGATATAGATGTAATTTTAACCAACGGTGGAACAGGTATTGCCTATCGTGATGTAACAATTGAGACAGTTCGTCCTATGTTAGATAAAGAAATACCTGGATTTGGAGAAATATTCAGATCACTAAGTTTTACAGAGGATATTGGTTCTGCAGCAATCATGTCACGAGCGATAGCTGGTGTAGCTAATCACACAGCAATATTTTCTATGCCTGGTTCTTCAGGAGCAGTTCGTTTAGCAATGGAACGACTTATTTTACCTGAACTGTCTCACGTAGTAAATGAAATAAAAAAAGATAGTTGAAATGCCGTTCATAATTTCATTTCTTAATAGCAAAGTAATTAGCGCCCTTAAGAGCTTCTTGACAATTGGTATTGTCATTGTGCAGTTAAGGGCGCTATTTAGCTTGTTAATTAGTAAGTTAATGCTAAGCCATAAAAAAAATCATGGATTAGTATCACTTTATGGTAAAATATAGCTAAAGATTTCAAATATTCTCATCTTAACCTAACTGGCAGTTTAATGTCATAGAGGAGTGGGGTTTTGACAAAGGAAAAAGTTATTGAATTCCTATTTAACGGCGAAAAGTATCGGATCCATAATTTTGTTCTTATTATTATTTTTTGGCTAGTAGTTTATTATTTATCTTTCACCTTTCAAGTTTCTCTCCATGTAATACTTGTTCCTGTTTTAATTCTCATATCGATAATATCTGTAATCAAAATAATGTGGTACAACAAGAAAAAGAATATCAAAACAAGCGTAACCGATTGGGGAGGATTGGTAATTGCTCTTATAGTCTTAATAGTGATGTTGTTTCAATTCTTTACAGAAATTAAAATGGAAAATGCTGTTCATGATGTGATTGAAGAAAAAGTAGAAGGTGAAACTTTTACAATAAATTTTATTCATGAAGTGGAGTTCAAAGAGGAGTATATTGTTGTTGGCTATACCATCAAAGGGGAAAACGCTCAATATTTAGATCGGTATTACTGGAGAGATGGGGAATTGGTTCATGATTTAACTAGAAAAAGTGAAGATAATAATTAATTTTTTCAATTAACAGGGCTTTAATTAAATACTGATTAAAGTTAAAAAGCTTGTGGTTTAAAACCCCCCAAGCTTTTGTATTTTTATCTAACCACAAGCACATCACACTGTGCATAACGTGTAATATTTTCCGAAACACTACCGATGAAAAAACGTTCTACTGTACTCATTCCTGTGGCTCCGCAAATAATCAAGTCTGCTTTAAAACTTGGAGCAATTTCTTTGGCAATTTTAACTTTCGGAGATCCATATTCTACACACCGGACAATATCAGTAACACCTGCTGATTTTGCTTTTTCCATATAACCATCTAACAGTTCTTGTGCATAATCTTCAGCTCTTTCGGCTAAAGTACGATCATATGCCTCCGCTGTCGCAAATGTTCTAGAATCAACAACGTGTGCCAAAATAAGACGCGCATCATTTCGCTTTGCAATGTCTAACGATTTTTCAAAAGCAATTTCTGAAGCGTCCGAACCATCTACGGCAACTACGATATCCTTATATTCAAAAGGCATTTCCAATCTCCCCTTTCTTTAACTATTATTTACCCTTTTATATAGGAACATAATCAATGATGGAAAAAATTAATCATCAACTAATATCACTTTATGGACAAACTAATTATGGAGGTGGTACTATTGGGAAAGAAACAAACACAGTCATTGCAGGAAGATAAAAAAGGCATTGCAGTTGTGCAAAATCAGTTATTTGAGAGTTATCAAAGTGGTGTGGTCGAAGATCAGCTACACAATAATAAAGGTATTCACCACTTTAATAACGGAAAAAGATAATTTTTGTCAAATAGCCCCAAGATCACTTTCAAGAAGAAATATGATCCATCCTTTATTAGGGTGGATCAATTTCTGTTAATCTTCATAATATGAAAGCGTTTTTAAATTTATGCATTGTGGGAATAAATCTGATACAATTGATATGCTCTTATTAGGACATTATTTTTTCTGTAGTACATAATATCACGAATGAAAGTTAGGAGTGTGTAAAGATGAAAATTGGGGTTCCAAGAGAGATTAAGAATAACGAAAATAGAGTTGCCATGACACCTGCTGGGGTCTTAACGTTGAAAACTGCTGGACATGAAGTGTATGTTGAAACTGGCGCAGGTCTGGGATCAGGTTTTGTTGACGAACAATACCAAGAAGCAGGAGCAAAGATTGTTTCCACAGCGAAGGAAGCATGGTCACAAGAAATGGTAATGAAGGTTAAGGAGCCATTAGCGGAAGAATATGATTATTTCTATGAAGGATTAATTTTATTTACATACCTTCACTTAGCTGCTGAACCTGAATTAACAAAAGCGCTTATTGATAAAAAGGTTGTCGGTATCGCTTATGAAACAGTTCAGCTTGAAAACCGTTCACTTCCATTGTTAACACCAATGAGTGAGGTTGCAGGTAGAATGGCAGCACAAATCGGTGCTCAGTTCTTAGAAAAATCAAAGGGTGGCAAAGGAATTCTGTTAGCTGGAATCCCTGGTGTTAAACGTGGAAAGGTTACCGTAATTGGTGGTGGTGTTGTCGGCACGAACGCAGCTAAAATCGCTATGGGACTAGGGGCAGATGTAACAATTGTTGACTTGAATCCTGAACGTTTACGTGAGCTTGATGATATTTTTGGATCATCTATTAATACATTAATGTCCAACCCACTAAATATTATGGAAGCTGTTGCTGAATCTGATTTAGTAATTGGTGCTGTGTTGATTCCTGGTGCAAAAGCGCCAAGATTAGTCACAGAAGATATGGTACAAGCTATGCCTGAAGGATCGGTTATTGTCGATGTTGCGATTGATCAGGGTGGAATTTTTGAAACAACTGACCGAATCACTACACATGATGACCCAACGTATACGAAGCATGGCGTTGTACATTATGCGGTTGCAAATATGCCAGGTGCAGTTCCTCGTACTTCAACAATCGGATTAACAAATGTTACAGTTCCTTATGCTTTACAACTTGCTAATAAAGGCTATGTTCAAGCTTGCTCGGATAATGTAGCGTTACGCAAAGGTATTAATACATTAGACGGTTATGTAACGTATAAAGCTGTTGCAGAATCTCATGGACTTCATTATGACGAGGTTCAATCATTACTAAACAAATAATAAAAAAACGGACCAATTACGGTCCGTTTTTTTTATAAGTTTTCTAATACCATTAATCGATAATGCGTAACTCTTTTGGTGATTTTGTTAGAATTTCTGGTCCTTTTTCAGTCATGTAAATCATATCTTCAATCCTTACGCCACCTACATTTGGAACATAGATACCTGGTTCGACTGTGTAGCACATTCCTTCTTTTAGTGGAAGCTCGTTCTTACTATGCATCGATGGATATTCATGTGTTTCGATGCCAATTCCATGACCAATTCGGTGGGTAAAGTATTCGCCATATCCAGCATTCTCGATATGTTTTCTTGCTGCTAAGTCCACTTGTCCGACTGAAGCACCGATAGTGGAAATATCAATGGCCTTTTGTTCTGCTTCTAGAACTGTTTCATATATATTTTTTTGTTCATCCGTAATAGATTTATATGCAACCGTGCGAGTGATATCTGAACAATATCCCTCATAGATAACGCCTAAATCAAAGAGTATCATGTCACCTTTTTCAATTTTCTTCATACCAGGATTACCATGTGGTGAAGCTGTTTTTGCACCTGAAAGCGTCATTGTTGAGAAAGACATCCCTTGGATTCCTCTTTTCTTCAATTCATACTCGATTTTTGCAATGATTTCAATCTCGCGAACACCTTCACTAATAGCTTTTATCCCTGTTTCCACTCCAAAATCTGCAAGATCCGCTGCTTGTTTTAAAAGCGTATATTCTTTTTTGTTTTTAATCACACGTAAGTTGGCCAGCGTTTCTTTTGCATCTTTTATCGCCGTGTTAGGAAGAATATCTTTCACTGCATGGTATCGATCCATCGTTATTTGATCATATTCAATCCCCATTGATTGAGGCAGCTTATTACTTTTTTGTAACGCTGTCTTAAATAGGTTCCACGGATCTTCATGGTCATGATAACCAATTATGTCATAGGTCCAACCAGCAGCAACAGCGTCTTCTTTTTCCATATTAGGCAATACCAAAATCGGATCTAAGTCTGTACTTATGTAAATGGCAATTACCCTCTCATGTGGGTCAGTTAAATAGTTGCTCAAATAATAAACATTCGCACTAGATGTTACAAGCATACTATCGAGATCATTGGTCTTCATTTCTGTAAGTAGTGTTTCGATTCGGTTTGTCATGTTCTCACCTCATAAACGTAGAATATCCTTAGTATAACAAAAACCTTATTACTATTCATAAAATCAAAAAATGATACAATGAAGAAAGAATAATGAAACCTTTTCGTATGTATTAGCGTAATACAATTGTAGCAAGCAATATTTGATGTAAAAGAGGTGAAGCTGTGGGTTTATTTTCAAATATATTTAAGAAAAAGGAAACAGATAGGCCAGCACCAAAAGAACGTGATGCGTTATCGATTAAAGTAGGTGATATCATCACTTATGATTTAAGAGATTTTGAAGTCGTCGGAAAAATCACCTACCGAGACGGTAGTTATAAATGGTATGGGTATCAACTACTTGAGGGCCGTGATACCATTTGGCTAGCCGCTGAAATGGATGATGAGCTTGAATTGGGGATTTATAAGAAAGTAAATGTACCTGTTAGTAAGCCGTTTCCAAAAGAATTAGTATATGAAAATAAAACATACTACTTAGAAGAGGAAGGTAAAGCTACTGTAACAGGTGAAGGAAGAAGCTCGAATTTACATGGATCAGAGACACACTTTGCTGATTACAGCGATAGTGAGGACGAGAATTATTTAAGTATAGAATCATGGGGAACCGAATTTGAAGTGAGTTACGGATTCCCTATTGAAGAATATGAAATAAAAATATTAGCGGGATCAAATTAGAGGAGGAAAAAGAATGTTTAAATTTTTTAAACGCGTTTCAACAGTAGTTAGCTCCGAGTTAAATACATTATTGGACAAAGCAGAAGATCCAGTAAAAATGCTAGACCAATTTATGCGAGATATGGCAGAAGATATTCGTGAAGTAGAGGCTGCGGTAGCAAAACAGATTGCGAATGAGAAAATGTTAAAAAGAAAAGCGGATGACGCACAAGCTATGGTTGATAAGCGTCAACAACAAGCTGAAAAAGCATTGAATGCAGATGATGAAGATTTGGCTCGTCGTGCATTAGAAGATAAAGCTGAACATGAAAAACAAGCAACTGTATTAAAGGAATCTTGGGAACGTGCGAAAAAGGATTCAGAAGTTCTTCGCGATAAGCTTGATGAGATGAAAAAGGAATACCAAGAAATGAAACTGAAAAAAGACTCGTTAAAGGCACGTGCAGAGTCAGCTAAAACACGTACAAAAATGAATCGTACGATGTCATCGATTGGTAGCGATCAATCAAGAGCAGGTTTTGAACGTATGGAAGAAAAGGTTATGCGAATTGAAGCTGAAGCTGAAACTAGTGAAGATTTATCACAGGCAAATCGATCATTAGATGATGAATTCGAAAAACTAGACGATAACAACGTAGACGATGAATTAGCTGCATTAAAAAAGAAAATGGGCAAAAAATAAAGTGAAACTTCATCCAGTGGGGGGGCTTTTCCTCCCCACTAAATGATAGTTGAACAGAATCGAACTTTTACGGGCAGTCCTCCCTTTGTTGGAGAGCTGCCCAATATCTATGGAGAAGGGAGGGAAATTGGTGAAAAAGTGGATAGTACTAACCTGTTCATTATTTGTTTTAATACTCGTTGCTGGTTGTTCCTCACCTTTTACTGAACGAGGGATACAAGAGGATGTTCAAATTACAGCTGGTGATATTCCAGAAGAACCATCAAAAGATGAAATCATAAATAAAATAAAAAATAATTCGAGTAATGAGATAGATGATATTATTGAAGCAAACTTTCCATTTATGGGTGCAGTTAATGGAGAATCAACTCAGGCAGAAATCTATGCAACTACTCAGTTTACAATAAATGAACTAGCTTCTGCTTTAACAAATGCTATTCAACCAGAAAAAATAAGTGAAGTAATCGATGATCAACAAATACTTATTTATCCCAATTACTTTGTTACATTGAAAGTAAGCCCAGACGATAATGACGTTCTTTTAATTGAGGTTGCAGATGATGAATTTGTACGACGTAATTATTCACCAAGCTTTTTAGGTACATATTTTGCTTTTCGGATACTTGATGATGTACTAGATGCAGATGATTGGGCAAAGCGTAGATCTCGTGCGTGTAAGTCTGCGAATTGTTATGGAGGATATACAGGAATACCAAGCCGTGGGGATACTTCATTTAGAGGTGGCGGTCCAGGGTCTGGAAAATAAAATGATAAAACTTCTAATTGACTGACAAATGTGATTTTTTATACTAATTATTCATATTTTATTAAATGATTAGTCAAAAACATTCAAGGAGGGATAAAGTAAGAATACTCGTTGCAATTAGTGGCCTGATCGATAGGTGTTATTTATACGTATGACCAATATGTAGGTGGATAGAAGACAATAATCCATATAAGGGTATCAACGAACAATCAATAAAGATGACTTACGAATCAAACTTCGTTTCATCAGGCTTTTTCCAACTCAAAAAGACATTATTGTTGAATCTTTGATACACACAAAAATAGCATTAAATTTTTGGATATGATTAGTTTAAACGATTTCTTAACTCTAAAGAAGTGGGTTGTTCAAAACAATATATCTATCCTATAGTCTTTAGTTGCAGAATATATGGTCTAATAAAGTATAATAAACGAATAAAGGAGGATTATCAGGTGCAACGAGCATTTAAAACGGAAATCCAATTGACTAAAGATCAACAGAATAAATTTAAGCAATCGGTTGGTGTTTGTAGATGGTTGTACAATTTCTACCTAGACAAGAACATGGAATTATATCAAATGTATAAAGACGGCCATTTAGACAAGAAAAATTCATTTATGAGTGCGAATGACTTCGACAAATATATTAATACAGAAGTCAAAGTATTAAATGACTTTCAATGGATTAACAATTGCGGGAGTAAAGCAAGAAAAAAGTCAATCGTAAACGCAGAGCTTGCATTTAAAAGATTCTTTAAAGGACAAAGTAAATTTCCCAGGTTTAAAAAGAAGAACAGACAAGATGTAAATCTATATTTTCCTAAGAACAACAAAGGTGATTGGATAATAGCGAGACATAGAATAAAAATCCCTACTTTTGGTTGGGTTCAGTTAAAAGAAAAAGGCTATATCCCAATCGACAAAACAGTTATTAGTGGTACCATTAGTCAAAAAGCCAATAGGTACTATGTATCTGTGATCATGAACTGTGTGAGTAAAACACCAACGGATATTTCCAATACCGATGGTATTGGAATTGATTTAGGAATTAAACATTTTGCCATAACAAGTGATGGTTTCACCTATCCTAATATCAATAAAACATCTAGAGTAAAAAAACTAGAAAAGAAATTAAGAAGAGAACAAAGAAGGCTTTCGAGAAAATACGAAGGTCATAAAAAATCTAAAAACAAAAAGGAGGGATCTGCTGCTAGGCAAAATATCCAGAAGCAAGTGCTATCGGTACAAAAAGTTCATCAAAGACTTTCTAATATTCGTATGGATTACATTAATAAAGTATCTTCTGAAATTGCAGAGCGAAATCCAAGCTTTGTTACAATGGAAGATTTGAATATTAAAAGTATGATGAAGAATAGGCATCTATCAAAATCAATATCACAACAAAAATTTTATCAGTTTAGAGTTTTACTCGAAAGCAAACTTTTCAACAAAAGCATTGAGCTTAGATTTGTAGATACATTCTATCCATCTTCTAAGTTATGCTCCGATTGTGGAGATAGAAATGCTAACCTAAAATTATCTGATAGAGTTTTTCATTGTGTTAATTGTGGAACATCAATTGATAGAGATTTTAACGCGAGTTTGAATCTCAAAAGTGCCAAAGAATATAAGATCGCTAACTAACAATAGCACTTATATATGTACCGATGGCTAGTCGGGAATTAACGCCTTTGGAGTGTCATACCAACTGGAGTAGCACTTGCGAAACAGGGCACGTTGAGGAAGGAACTATCTCGATATGGGTATGCTTGTCCATATTTTGAGTAGCAGAGTGGAAAGATGGGTCCATATGTAGCAACGTTTGTTTATTTTGCAATTTCAGTAGTTATTGTTTTAATCGGTTTATTTATCTTTGAATTATTAACTCGCAAATACAAAGATTTGGATGCTGTGCATGAAGGAAATGTCGCGGTAGCATTGTCAATCGCTGGAAAGGTTATCGGGATTTGTATTATCTTAGCATTCGCAATTTATCATAGCTCAGAAATAGTTGAAACCTTAATTTGGGGTATCTATGGTGTAGTGCTTCAGATGATTGCCTACTTACTGTTTGATTTGTTTACTAGAAAATTCTCCGTGGAGGAACAACTTAAAAACAATAATATTGCTGTAGGAGTTTTATCGATCGGTGTATCAATTGGCTTAGGTTTAGTAATCGGAGCTTCCATTACGTAATTAGATGCATGAACATGTGCTAAGTTGGGTATATGATGTAAGTGACTAATTTTATACTATTTTGTAAGGAGAGGTTAAGTTGAAACTATCTTATCATGGACATTCAGTAGTGAAGGTTGAAACAGATACGCATACGATTTTAATCGATCCATTTATTACAGGAAACGAGTCGTGTGATTTAGATCCTAGCACAGTTAAAGCAGATGTTATTCTACTTACACATGGACATAATGACCATGTAGGTGACACGTTTCAAATAGCTAAGAATAATGACGCATTGGTCGTTGCTCCAAACGAACTTGCAGGCTATCTTGGTTCAAAAGGATTGAATACGCATCCGATGCATATTGGAGGCGCACATGAATTTGATTTCGGTAAGGTTAAATTCACGCAAGCTTTTCATGGCTCTGCATATACAGAAGATGACGGAACAATGATTTATACTGGAATGCCCGCTGGTATTCTACTGACAATTAACAATAAAACGATCTATCATGTTGGAGACACTGGCTTATTCTCCGATTTAAAATTAATTGGTGAATTGAATGATATTGATGTGGCATTTGTCCCAATTGGTGACAATTTTACAATGGGACCAGAAGACGCATTGATTGCAGCGGATTGGATTAAAGCAAAAACGGTAGTTCCCGTACATTACAATACGTTTCCTGTCATTGAACAAAATCCGGAAGAATTTGTTTCGAAAGTAAAGACAGGAAAAGGTAAGGTAATGCAGGTTGGAGAAATTTTAGACGTATAAAAATAAGTGTGTGAGGAAAAATTCTCACACACTTATTTTATTTCAATACATAAATATCATAACCAGAAGGTTCAAAACAACTTTTTGCGTTTTCCCGAATAGAATATTCTTTTACTGCATTCTTAGTCTTAATTTCTTTTTTAATACATAGTGCCCCCTTGGAACCTTTAAAATCCAGTGTCCCAAATATATAAAAGTTTCCTTCAACCGTAACTTTAACCTTATTTTTAATGGTCAAGTCATCTAGAAATGCAGCACTTCCTTTGACAAGATATTCATTTTGGCATTCTTCATTTTTTTTGTTTTTTAGTAAGGTATCATTAAACTTCGTATTTCCATTAAAAACACAATTCTCATTCATATCCCCTAAGGCGAAGTTCTCAGGATTCTCTTCTAAATTTAGAACGTAATCTTCTTTCGTAGATAAGGTCGTTTCAATAAAAAAACTCTCTTCTTCTGTCTTTGTGGTTAACTGAATGGAGAGTATCTCATTTGAGTTTACCCCGCTTACACATCCATCAATAATTGATAATTTGCGCTCACCATTTATAAACATGGTTTCTACTTTGTTTATTAATTTATTGCTTTCCTTAAAACAAATAGCTGACTCCCCATCATAATATTGACTCCGTATCTCAGCCATCAACACATTCGTTTCTTGCTGCAACGAAATAGAATCACTTGTTTTTTCTTCACTTTCCGCTAATTGAACGATTAAAGTTGACGATAAAACTAGTAAGATAGCAAAAAGACTGATTGCTGCTAGTAATTCTATTAACGTAATCCCATTTTCATTTTTTAATTGTCTGAATTTCATCTTTCACACATCCAATTACATGATATAATAGGTGAAAAGTCACGGTGTAGGAGAGAGTTTTCTTGATTAATAATTATTCCAAGTCAACTAGTAACGGTTTTACTCTTATTGAAATTATAGCATCAATTGCGATTTTGGGAATGGTTATTGTCGTTTTTCTTCCAATATTCCCGCAAATTTTGGCATGGAATAATAACTCTGAACAAGAACTGACAGCAGGAAATTTATTAGAACAGGCTGTTTATGATGTTAAACAAGAAGAATCAATTGTTTCTAATTTAATCGGAAAATCTATTCCGGAATGTGAGGATGGAAGGTATACAGTATCTGGTGAACTTCCGACGTACTCACTGAACGGAATAGTATA
The DNA here is from genome assembly GCF_055329585.1 of Virgibacillus sp. GM2-2. Taxonomy (NCBI): domain Bacteria; kingdom Bacillati; phylum Bacillota; class Bacilli; order Caryophanales; family Bacillaceae; genus Virgibacillus; species Virgibacillus sp. GM2-2. Next base: position 68,777 of record NZ_JBUZWC010000008.1, read on the forward strand.
TTCGACTTCCGTATTTGTTTGCCAGTCAACTAAAGAAAAAGAACTTAATTTATATCGAGCAAACATCAACGTTACATCAGCGGAAGGAAACACAAATGAAACGTATACATACCTACAAGGTGATTCCAATGAATAGCTTCAAAAACGAACGTGGAGCTGCTCTTGTCCTTACGTTGATGATTATTACATTACTTCTTTTATTTGTTATGACTCTATTTTTTCAGCTAACAAATACTGCTAAGCAGGTACAAACTGTCGAGCATACGATTGATGCACGGCTTATTGCCGAAATGGGAATCGAGTATTATCGAAGCCAAGTGGATAATTTCACAAATGAAGAACCAATCGAGGAATTTTTAAAAGATTTTGACTTGAATGTTACGCTTGATGAAAATCATTCATTCAAGCTACAGAAAAAAACTATAACAGAAGATGACGAAACAATAATTATAAAAATAGAAAGTACTGGAATAGCGTTTGACGAAATTAAGACAATCAATGATACATTAACGATAAATTTACCATAAATGGGGTTTCACGATGATTACACGTAAACGACTAGGCGATTTATTACAAGAGGCAAACCTTGTAACGAATGAACAGATTAATGAAACGCTCCAGAATAAAGGGAACAACCAAAAGCTTGGAGATGCATTGTTAGAACGCGGGTATATTACAGAGCGTCAATTAATTGAGGTCCTGGAATTCCAGCTTGGAATACCACATGTTTCTTTGTATAACTATCCAATTGATGAAAATGTATTAGGGTATGTAACAAAGGAAGTTGCACAAAAAAGTAATATTATGCCTTTGAAAATCCAAGATAATGAGTTAATCATTGCAATGAAAGATCCAATGGATTATTACGTAATCGATGATTTAGAAATGGCTACAGGACACAGTATTTCACCGGTAATTGCAGCTAAGGACGATATTCTTTATGCGATTAACAAGTATTATTTCAAAGGGGAACTAGACGATAATACAAAACAAACAACAGATAAGGCAGAAGCCCCTGTAATACGAATATTGGATCAACTTTTAAACACCGGTGTACAGCTTAAAGCAAGTGATATTCATATTGACCCACAGGAGACAAATATTCTTATTCGTTATCGAATCGATGGTAGATTGCAGACAGAAAAAGTACTACAAAAGCATTTACAAAACTCGTTGATTGCTCGGATAAAAATATTGGCCGATTTGAATATCACCGAAACAAGGCTACCACAGGATGGGAGAATTAAAACAACTGTAGGAGTAACTCCAGTTGATTTGCGTATTTCTTGTTTGCCTACGGTTTATGGTGAAAAAGTAGTAATTCGTATATTAGATTTAAAAAATGCATTAATGCAATTAAGTGAATTAAATTTTTCAGAAGAAAATTACAGACGCTACTTAAACTTAATTGAACAGCCATCAGGGCTTATTCTGTTAACTGGCCCAACTGGATCAGGTAAATCATCTACATTATATGCATCGATTAATCACTTAAATAAGGAAAATGTAAATATCTTAACTATTGAAGATCCGGTTGAATTCCAACTAGAAGGAATTAACCAGGTTCAAGTTAATAGTAAAATAGGATTGGATTTTGCTACTGGACTACGATCCATTCTACGACAGGATCCGAACATCATCATGATTGGTGAGATACGAGATCAAGAAACGGCTGAAATAGCAATTCGCGCGTCAATGACTGGACATTTGGTGTTTAGTACATTACATACTAACAGTGCAGTTGATACGGTACCTAGATTAATAGATATGGGAATTGAGCCATATCTGGTAGTCAACTCGTTAAATGGAATAGTTGCTCAACGACTAGTTAGAAAAATATGTCGTGACTGCAGAACGGAACGTCAACCGACCGAAATGGAACAAGATTTATTCCGTAAAAATGGGATGACGGTGGAAAAATTACATTATGGTAGAGGTTGTAATAGCTGTCATCAACAAGGTTATCGTGGAAGGATAGCGGTTCAAGAAGTAGTCGTGATTAATGAGACAATTAAAAATATGCTATTGAATAATCAGTCGCTGTCACAGGTTCGAGCATATTTAAAGGAACAAAACAATGCTGTATTGTTACAAGATGGACTAGCCAAAATTAAAAAAGGGTTAACCACTATGGAAGAGATCCTGCAGGTATCTATTAACATCTAGGGGGGATTATATGCGTCAACACTTTGATCATTGGTTAACGGTAGCATACAATAAAAAGGCTTCGGATGTTCATCTTACGATCGGAAAACCACCAATTTTCCGGATTAATGGAAATTTAGAAATACAGGAATTTGACGTATTAAGACCCGAGGATACGTATCAAATTGTAAAAGAAGTTATATCTGAAAAACATTGGAAACAGCTAGACGAAAATCGAGATTTGGATTTTACATATGGAATTAATGGTGTTTCCCGTTTTCGTATCAATACTTTTTACCAGCGTGGACAGCTTTCATTAGCGATTCGGTTAGTTCCGAGAACAGTTCCATCAATTGAGGAATTATATTTACCACAGGTTGTAAAACAGTTAGTTGAACATCCACAAGGTTTGATTCTAGTAACCGGCCCAACTGGAAGTGGAAAAAGCACAACCCTTGCTGCAATGATTGATTATATGAATCGAACCATGCGAAAACACATTATTACACTGGAAGATCCAATTGAATACATGCATAATCATGACAAATGTGTCATTGACCAAAGGGAGTTAGGATTTGATACCAATAGTTTTGCGAATGGACTGCGCTCAAGCTTACGTCAAGATCCAGATGTCATTTTAGTCGGGGAAATGCGTGATTTAGAAACAATCTCGACAGCAATTACAGCTGCAGAAACTGGCCACTTAGTGCTCGGAACACTTCATACGACGGATGCTGTTTCAACTATTGAACGAATTATTGATGTCTTTCCATCAAACCAACAAGCTCAGATTCAGATACAGTTATCGTCTATCTTAAGAGCAGTTATTTCGCAGCGGTTGTTGATTACGAAGGATCAGACAGACCGCGTTGTAGCGACAGAAGTGTTAGTAAACAATTCTGCAGTAAAAAACTTGATTCGAAATGAGAAGTTACATCAGGTTCAGAATGTATTGCAAACGTCAAAAGAATATGGAATGCATACACTTGAAATGGATCTTAGGCGGTTATTACAAGAAGACCGAGTTTCGTATGATACAATTGCTCCTTTTATACAAGAAAGGAATTTGTAAAAGATGAACTTTCAATATTCTGGTAAAAGAATATCAGGGCAGAAAATTAGCGGTAAAGTGGAGGCAGACACAAGAGAAGAAGCGATTAAATCGCTTGAACGCGAAGGGTATATTATTTTTGATATTTCTGAAACAAAACCATGGAATAAAGACATTATATTAAATAAAAAAGTAAAAAATAAGGATTTTGTAGTATTTTTACGACAATATTCAACGCTAATCCGTGCAGGGATTTCTATTTCAGATGCTACAAAAACGATGGTAAAACAAACCGATAATTATGCCTTACGTCAAGCGTTATCCGATATAGACAAGCAGTTAGAGAATGGTCAATCCCTTTCAGTGGCAGCTGAGCGACACCCAAAAGTCTTTCCTTCTCTATTAGTGAATATGATTCATGCAGGTGAGGTTAGTGGTAAGCTAGACGAAATTTTAAACGAAATGGCAGATTACTATGAAAAAGAATATCGGAATAAACAAAAGGTAGTTTCTGCATTGCTTTACCCAAGTGTAGTTGGAATCATTACTATATTCTTAAGTGCATTTTTACTCATTTTTATCGTTCCAAGGTTTGTTAGTATGTTCCAGTCTTTTGGGGAAGATATTCCACCTTACACACAATTTATCATTACATTAAGTCAACTAGTTGGAACTTATTGGTGGATCCTTTTTCTCCTTATTGCCATGGGAGCCTTATTGTATAAATATTTTATGCAGTTTGACAGTTTCATCTATCGGATGGATGTAATTAAAATGAGGTTTCCGTTTGTAGGTGTATTAGTCCATAAAGGTGTATTGGTTCGAATGTTGCAGACACTTAGCACCTTATTTAATAGCTCTGTCCCAATTATTCGATCTGTCGAAATAACCGAACGAGTAGTAGCAAATCGCGTTATACAGTCCGCGTTAGCGAAATCAAGGCAGTCATTAGAAGTTGGTGAATCATTAACGAATCCAATGAAGAATCACTGGGCTTTTCCAGCATTGGTCGTACAGATGATTCAAATCGGTGAAAAGACAGGGACATTAGACCATATGTTAATGAAAGCCGCTGAGTTCTACGAGGAAGAAGTAGAACAACTGTCTAATAGAATTAAAGTTTTAATAGAGCCATTAATGATAATTGTATTAACAGTAATGGTCGGAAGTATTATCATGGCAGTAGTCATACCAATGTTTTCACTTTTTGAAAATTTTCAGTAAAACTGGTAGATATTTGTCAGATTGTAAACTATAATAGACTATAAGACGAAAGTAGGAGACAATGATAGATTATCGATAGAATGGGCACTGAGATAATCTGGAGTCAGTAGTGCAACCGACCAACTGGGTCTATGGAATAATCGATCTATAAAAAGGTGGGGTCAACATGGTCGAACGATTAAAGAAAATGTTAAAGAGAGAGAAAGGTTTTACATTAGTTGAACTTTTAGCGGTTATTGCGATTTTGGCAATTGTTGTGGCAATTGCGGTTCCGACGATAGGTGGAATTATCGATGATGCAGAGACAAAAGCTGATACTGCTAGTCAAGAGCTAATTGAAAATGCCGCTAGATTAGCAAATGTAGCAGCTGGTGATAAAGGTAAAGATGAATATTCTATTAAAGACCTTGTAGATGATGGATATTTAGAAAATGTACCAGAAGGTTTTTCAGAAAGTGACACTGTAGCCAAAGTAGGAAATGAATGGGTATTCGGTGGTACGGATACTTCTAACCCAGAAGAACCTGAAGAGGAAGAAGAATAAATTTCAATTATATTTTCAACGCCTTGCATCATTTGTTGCAAGGCGTTTTCTTCCATTATACATAGTTAAGGGGAAACACAATGGAAATTGCACTATCAATCATATTTTTTATCCTTGGATTAATCTTTGGATCTTTTTTTAATGTAGTTGGGTTACGGTTACCATTAAAACAACCTTTTGCCAATGAACGTTCATGCTGTCCAAGGTGTAAGAATTCGCTTGCATGGTACGAACTGATTCCTGTATTGTCATATGTCTTACAGGGAGGAAAATGTCGGCATTGTAAATCACCAATTTCCATTATTTATCCTATCGGTGAGTTGGCTACTGGTTTATTATTTACTCTATCCTATCTTAGAATTGGAACTGAGCTCGAATTAGTCACCGCATTCATGCTCATTTCCATGCTAATGATTATCTTTGTAGCCGATATAAAATATATGTTAATACCGAACAAGATACTTCTTTTCTTTTTACCGATATTTATCGTTTTGCGCATAGTACAACCGCTTGATCCATGGTTTACTTCGCTAACAGGAGCAGTTGCAGGACTTGGAATTACTGCATTAATCATCATCATAAGTAAAGGTGGTATGGGCGCAGGAGACATGAAGTTGTTCGGTGTTCTAGGGATCGTGTTAGGTTTAAAAGGAATTTTATTGGTATTTTTCCTTTCAACAATCATCGGGGCTATCGTAGGTACTGTGTTGCTATTATGTATGGTGGTCGATCGGAAACAGCCAATACCTTTTGGACCATACATTGTGGTTGCGAGCATCATTTCCTACTTTTATGGCCCTGCTATTATTGATTGGTATACAAAATTTTTACTGTAAGTAGGTGTAGAGCAGATGGCAATCGGAGTAAATGGTAGAGTAAACATTGTAATCACTAATCGTGTTTTGCGTTACTCGTACCATAAAAACGCATCATTAGATGGTCTTGTTGAACAAGGCGAAGTAGAATTACCACTAGGTACAGTAAAAGACGGAAAAATTATGAATAGAGCAGCTTTACTTGAAATCATTAATCAACTTGTACATAAACAAAAATGGAAGCGAAAAAAACTTTTTTTTTGTGTTCCAGATGATACAGTTGTCATTCGTGAGTTGAATGTGCCTGTAGCACTTTCAGGAGAAGAGGTAAAAGGGTATATAAAAACGCAAATAGGAAATAGCTTTCACCTTCCGTTTGGTAATCCAGCAATCGATATAGAAATACTAGACACCAATAAAGAAGAACAAACCGTTTTATTATTTGCTTATCCAAAAGAGAAACTTAACGAATTTGTTTCCGTTTTTCATGATGCGGGGTTAAAGGTTGAGGCGGCTGATCTTACGTCGTTATCCATTTACCGTTATTATTATCTTCATGAAAAAAATAAAAATGATGATGTGTTACTGATTCATTGGAATGTTGATTCGTTGATTTTGACAGCTTTTAATAAACATAAAGCCATATTTACACGATATAGAAGTTTGGAAACTACCAAAGAAAAGATTGATGAACAGCTTGCTATCGAGCTAATTAACGAGCAAATCATTGAGATTAATCGAATAATCGATTTTTACCAGTTCAACATAACGAATGGAGCTTCAAGTATCACTAAGTTATTGATATCTGGTGATTTTCCTTTTTTAGATCTGGTCAAAAATGAAATGGAATCTCGTGTATCGATCCCTGTTGTTTTAATTGATGAGTTAAATGAAAACCAAGAAACGGATATCCGATTTATTGATGTACTTGGCCTTGCTCTAAAACAAGAGGCGTAAAGGGGAATAGTAATGAATACAGAAATCAATCTGCTAGAGAAACAACCGAATAAATACGCCCCCTTTATAAAGCTTGGGACAGCTTTTTTCATCTTACTGTTAATTGTTGTAGGCATCATTTTGTTTCAACAACATCATTACGATACTAAGATTGAACAACAATCATCCAAGTTGGAACAATTGGAAAATACACTTAAGGAAAATCAGGAAAAGCTAGTTGATGAGCAGCTGAAGAAACAATTGATTTCGGACGTTAACATAATTAAATCAATGACTGTCCCTAATGTAAAACTCTATCGTAATATACAGGAGTTACTCCCTAATGTAGAACAGTTTGTCTCGTATGAGGTAACGGAAACGAATGATATCGTTATGGAAGCGCAATTCAAGACGTTAACGGATGTTGCTGCATATGTAAAAGCGTTGTTTCAACAATCTTATATTCAGGGAGCAGAATTAACCTCTATTTCATTGAATGAATCAACGTACCAGGCCATCATAACTATCACTGTTAATCAGGAAATTTTGATGAAGGAGCTTGGGAACAATGAATAAACCATTAACTAAAACAAAGTTATACGGCATACTTGGGCTAATTGTAACGAGTGCTCTTATTTACTTTATTTCCTATACGATACTGATCAAACCGATGCAAGCGGAGCTAGCTTCAATGAAGGATAACGTTGCACTGTTTCAGGATCAGGTAGAAAAAATCAACAACCAATCGAGTAATGATCAGGAGACAAAAAGTAATTCTGTAACCGAACAAATTCCATTAAGCGAAGAGCCGGCATCTATTTTATTACTTATCGAAAAAATCGCAAATACGTCTGGAGTGACAGTTAATCTACTCGAGACCGTTGAGGGTGAGTCGAGTGAACGGAGTAAAGAGATACCAAAGGGAATTAATGGTCAAACCTATACGTTAGAAGCAACCGCCCCTAGCTTGGCGATGGCAAACAAATTTTTGACAGCGTTTAATCAAACGAACCGATTACTTAATGTAGAAGGTTTAACCGTAAACGAAGCAGAAAATGGTGTTACATTACTGGTTACATTTACAGCTTTTCACGCAAATAATAATTAAATCCTCCCATAAGTGGGAGGATTTAATTATTTCTCACCATCTGCTTCTGGCTTTATGGTTTTAAAGGCTAAAAAAGCAGCGATAAGTGCTAATATGGAAAGCAGACTTACTAACCAGGTTAAATTCTGTTTCATTAATATGGCAATTACTGGTGGTCCAGCTGCAACACCGACAAATCGTGCGGAGCTATAGACCGCTGTAATCGTTCCTCTAACACTCTTCTTTATACTTTCCGTTATTAAAGCGTCCATACAAGGAAGAACTGCGCCGATTCCAACACCACAAATAAGAAAAACAACGATTAAGTAAATAAACTGCTCTGAAAATCGGACTGCAACTACAGCACATCCAGCCACAACAATTCCAATAAAAGTAATCCATTTCATCATAATTAAATTGTCTTTTATTTTCTTACCGGTAATGTACGATGCTAAGCAAAGTGCGGCTAGGGGAATAGCAAGAAATAATCCCTTTTTTATACCTTTAAAATCGTATACCTCTTCTAAAATGCTAGAGAGGTAAAATAAAATGCCAAATAAAATAAACATTAATATAGCGCCAATAACAAAAATAGATAGTAGCCATCGTTTATGTTTATGGAACACCTCTTTTGTATTTTTCATAAATTCTTTAAATTTTGGTCCCTTTTTATCATCCTTTGGTTTTTTGACCAAAAATAGGATAAGTAAAATAGAAATAATGCAAAATATCGGTATAGAGAAGAATGGTAAGAACCAAATCATTCCCGCTAGTACCGCACCTAGTATTGGACTTAATACTTTTCCAAAAGTATTAGACGTTTCTATAATACCAAGCGTAGAGCTAACATCTTTATCCTTTTGAAAAATATCACCTACTAACGGTAAAACGATTGGTGCTGTTCCGGAGGCGCCGATACCTTGAAGAATTCTTCCAACAATAATCATTAAAAATGGTTCATCTAATTTCCAGGACGCAAACCCTGCTAACAAAGCTCCTATCCCCGCAATGGCTAAAGAAGGAATGATCACGACTTTCCTTCCGAATCGATCAGAGAGAAATCCAGCTATTGGTATAAGAAATATAGCTACGATTGAATAAACACTAATAATGTAACTGGATTGTAGCTTTGAAATACCTAATTCCGTCTCCATAATAGGTAAAACGGGAATTAGCATCGAGTTTCCTAAGGTCATAATTAATGGAATTGATGCCATCGAAACAATTGCCCATCTTTTATCGTGGACTTCATTGCTCTGTTGTTCGTTACCTTTCATTGTGCAAGCTTCCTCTCTAAACATAGACTATTCCTTACTATTCACTCTTTTTTTGTTCTTTATCCTAGTTGGAAAAAACTACTTTTTACCAAGTTCTGAATTGAGTCGTTGAATCATATGGTAAACCATAGGACAAGGAGGGAGTTTTATGCGACATTACGCAGTATTACGTTTATTATTAGCTTGCTTTTTTTTATATTTTGCATGGCCAGTTATTCCTACAGCAACAACACAGATGGAGGCATTGTTCTGGGGAATGTGGTTAATTTTCTTACTATTAGTTGTTGCAGCGAATAGTGCAACACTTTTTCGAATTACAGAACCTCCATCTATGGAACAGGAAAGAACTAGAGTACGTCAAAGGCTTTAACATTGAGGTTTGGCCAATTCAACTGTATAATTAACACTATGAAATTGACTAGTACAGTTGAAAGTTGGTGAGGACCAATGGCAACGAAACATGAACAAATTATTCAGCATATAGGTTCTTTGGGAATCGGAAAAAAAATATCTGTTCGTCAAGTAGCGAAAGACTTAAACGTTAGTGAAGGGACTGCTTATAGAGCAATAAAAGAAGCGGAGAATCAAGGCTTAGTTAGTACAATTGAGCGTGTTGGAACTATCCGAATTGAGCGAAAAAAGAAAGAAAACTTCGAACGTTTAACTTTTGCCGAGGTAATCAATATTGTTGATGGTCAAGTACTTGGTGGTCATACTGGATTACACAAAACGTTAAGTAAGTTTGTAATAGGTGCTATGCAATTGGATGCAATGATGCGTTACACAGAACGCGATTCGCTTTTAATTGTTGGTAACCGCGTAAAGGCCCATGAACTAGCTTTGCAAGAGGGGGCAGCGGTTCTTATTACGGGTGGCTTTGATACGGACGAACACATTAAAAAGCTTGCTGATGATAAGGAAATTCCAATTATGTCCACCAGCTATGATACCTTTACCGTGGCAGCGATGATTAACCGTGCGATATATGATCAACTGATCAAAAAGGAAATTGTCTTTGTTGACGATATTTTCACTCCAGCTGATCAGGCTTATGTATTGAAAATTAAAGATCCACTTGAGCGCTGGTATACATTAAATGAACAGTCTACCCACTCAAGGTTTCCTGTTGTTGATGATAAAAAACGTGTAGTTGGAATGGTTACTTCTAAAGATGTTATTGGTAAGGATGGACAGGCACTAGTTGAAAAAGTTATGACAAAACGTCCGCATGTTGTACAGACAAAGACATCTTTAGCGTATGTAGCCCATATGATGGTTTGGGAAGGTATTGAAGTAATGCCTGTTGTTGACCAGTCAAATAAGTTACAAGGTGTCGTTTCAAGGCAAGATGTGTTAAAGGCTTTACAACAAATCCAACGTCAACCTCAGGTCGGTGAAACAATTGATGATATTATTTCACGCAATTTAGAAGCATTAGACGAAGATCAGACGATTTTTCAAACAGATATTACGCCGCAAATGACGAATCAACTTGGGACTTTATCAAACGGGGTATTTACTTCACTTATTTCGGAAGCTAGTAGTCGTTTGCTATTACAAGTAAAAAAAGGGGATTTAGTCGTTGAAAATATTACTGTCTATTTTATGAAACCAGTTCAAATTGACAGTAAAATACTCATAAAACCAAAACTGCTTGAGGTAGGTAGAGTCTATGCAAAAATAGATGTGGAAGTATTTAACGATAATAAGATGGTTGGAAAAGGTCTACTAATGGCACAATTAATTGATCGATAAGAACAAGAGGTTGGGACAAAAGTATTTCTTATCATTAAAATCCGAACGATGGAGATCAGTGTAAAAACGCTTCGGAAATATACTTCGCTTTCCGCGGGAGAGTGTCGAGCCTCCTCGGACTGCGTCCTCCGGGGTCTCGTCAATCTCTTACTTCCCGCAGGAGTCTACGTATATTTCCGAAGCTAATTATGATTATCGTTCGTTATTTTTTAATGATAGAATAAGTTATGCCCCGGCCTCATTCCCTATTTATTCGTCTATATTCATTACGGTAATGTTTTGTCTCTTTGAAACCACGGGAAAGTTGCATCCAACCGAGAATAAGAAATACAATACCTATAAATAATGAAATTTGTGTTTGATAAAATATGTATTGGTTTATCGCGAACGCGAAAATAAAAGCACCGAGACATATTTTTGATTTTGCGTTAAAATATGCTTGTGATAGTCTATCACGAGTCCGTAAAATAGCAACTTTATAATAAAGCCAAAATACCAATGACAGCATAATAATAACTGGTAAAATAAACATGTAATCTACTCCATAACATAATTTAGTTTAGAAAAATCCTTTATTTATTGTAGCTTGTTTTTGCTAATTTTACTAGAACAAATGATTATGATGTTTTGAGAGAATGGATGTGATTGTATGAATTTTGATCAAATATTGGATGCGATTGAGAAATACGAAACGATAATAATCCACCGTCATGTACGACCTGATCCAGATGCACTTGGATCCCAGGGCGGATTAATGCATTTGATAAAAGAAACATTTCCGACAAAAAAAGTGTATGTCGTAGGTTCTGAGGATCCATCACTTACATTTCTTATACAGATGGATACAATTGAAGATAGTACATATACCGATTCGCTTGTGATCGTCTGTGATACAGCAAATGCTGCTAGAATCGATGATGAACGCTATGATAAAGGTGATATGCTAATAAAGCTAGATCATCACCCGAATGTTGATGAATACGGCGATATCATGGCAGTTGATACTACAGCAAGTTCAACAAGTGAAATTATTTACGATTTATACTTACATGCGAAAAGTCGGGGTTACAATATGAATAATGAGGCTGCACGCCTTATTTATGGTGGTATTGTTGGAGATACAGGGAGATTTCTATTTCCGAGTACTACTACAAAAACCTTTCAATATGCAGCTGAACTCGTATCTTATGATTTTGATCGAACTGCGTTATACGACGGTATTTATGACACGAAAGAATCAATTGCACGACTCCGTGGGTATATCTTACAAAACTATACGCTAGCTGATTCAGGTATGAGTACAATTAAATTAACCCAATCTACCTTAAAAGAATTTGATGTAAGCGTAATGGAGACAGGTCAATTAGTAGGTGTACTAGGTGATGTTGAAGGTATTAAGGCTTGGGCATTTTTTATTGAAGAAGAAGATTTAATCCGAGTGCGACTGCGATCAAAAGGTCCTGTAATTAATACAATCGCCGCGAAATACAACGGCGGTGGGCATCCAATGGCTGCAGGTGCATCGGTAGATTCATGGAAAGAAGTAGAACAGGTCATCCATGATTTAAATCAAGCTTGTCAAACCTACAAGAAATAATTGAAGGTTTTCTAAAAAATGTTGTTTAAAACAACAACAGGTAACTGTGAACTAGAAATGGTTCATGTAGGTCAAGGACACTTGTTGTATCGGACTGAGGATGCCTTATTTACCTTTTTCACCTCTATTTTGAGGATTAACGGACACACGATGCCTTATTCAGCAAAAAAACATGATTTTCACCTGTTTTTACCCAAATAAGGAATCCTGAGTCCGATAACAACCGCATTTACCCTTATTTTTCACAAATAAGGGATCGTGTGTCCGTTAGCTGTCATCCCGCATGCAATTATTCCAGTGCGCTCGAAAATGTTACTTCACTAGCCTTGCCCGAAGCGGAAATCAACGTTACTACAAACATGATTCACTAGTTCGCAGTTTACTTCAATTACGTAACAATAAATTTATTAATATTACCAATTAAAAAAGAGGCGCTTTTAGGCGCTTCTTTTGAAAGATTGTTTATTTTTATACACTTTCATCGAGCTCGTAGGATAGGAAATCCGTCCTAACCCTGCTATCATGAAGTGGAATGAACCAGCATCCTGAAGGTGTTTCGTCACAATGCACATGAAGATCATATTTTTGGATATCTCTTTTTATTAATCGGATTAGTTCGTTTGATTCTGCATATGCCGTTAGACCTTTTCGTAACTGGCCAATTTTTTCTTCCTTCATGCGTTTTTGATCCATAATAAACATACGAATCCACTCCTTTCAATTATCTTAGTATATGAACGCAATCCTTAATGTGTTTATAATTTTTTCAAAAAAATTAATTCTCAACATCCGCTTTAAGTGTTAACCTTACGATGCCCCCGTTAATGGTCAGTTTTTCTACAGTAAAATGATATGTCAAATCATCAACAGTAAATTCCTTATTTTCGATTGCTGAAAAAAGTAATTGATCGCTATTTGAGACTATGTCTACATCTTGACCAATGATAGTAGATATTTCTTCTTTAACTAATCCTTCCAGTTCATATTTGTTAAGCTCTCCTATATCCAGTTCATCATCATTCATTATATAGATCTCTATTTTTTGGACGGTATCCGATTCTTTTGACTGCTCATTTAAATCTTTTTTATCCTTTAGTAAGGCGTTATTTTGTTTCTCTAGTGTTTCTACTTGCGATTGCAAACTAAGGGTTTGCTCCAGTAAGCGTTCATACATAGTGGCATACATAAATAGAAAAATACAATAAGAAATTACTGAACCAAAAAACATTCCCACAAAAAAGCGCTGCCAGCTTTTTCGTTTATAATAAGGAGGTATATGCATTATTCAAACTCCTGTTGTATCGACCAAGATATTAATAACATTGCAGATTTAACTCCACCCATGGCAGCAACGATTAACAGGATTTGTTTAAATACAGCAATACTCGATCCTTCAAGACCTTTTTCAAAATTTTCAATTGCATCAAATGTTCCGCCAATCGCAGCTACGATGGCCCATATTCGTAAACCTTTCGCGATATTTTTGATCGATGAAAAAGGAGCGTCCCCTGTTAAAAAGGATCCAATACTCCCGATTATCGCTCCGCCTATAATTACCCCGAAAGCTATAAAATAACAATGGATAAATGAAGCAAAGAAACGTTCTTCTTCCATAACATACGCTCCCATACGGTATACTACTTACACTATATGAATTAATTGGACGAGATATGAATTATGCAAGACTATGCAGTATTCGTTATAATAATAAGAGGATAGTAGGAGGTGGAATAGTATGTCATTTACACATCTACAAATTAAAAGTGGATATAGTTTAATGCAAAGTACCATAACAATAGAAAAGCTTGTCAAAAAAGCTTCAGAACATAATTTCCAAGCGCTTGCATTGACGGATGAAAATGTTCTTTACGGTGCTATTCCATTTTATAAAGCATGCAAGCGCTACGGTATTAAACCAATTATTGGATTGTCCATACGGATTATCGATGCGGAATCAAATCTACATACGTGTGTTTTACTCGCAAAAAATAATGTGGGTTATCAACAATTAATGAAACTGAGTACTAAGATTCAAACGGACTCTGATAAAGATTTAAAACTAGAAGATTTATCTACGTATACAAAAGGACTAATTGGAATATTACCTACGAGTAATGCCTGTATGGAAGAACGTTTCGAAACAGAGCCATTTGAGAAAGTCAGTCATTATATACATAAATGGGAAGAGATGTTTTCCAACGATGATTTTTATCTTGGCATCGAAGGTCATAGTAAAGTCTTACAAAAGGTTCGAGCGTTTGTCGATCAAGGAAGTTATTCTGTCGTAGCTCTTAATGATGTATGTTATTTAGACGAAAAAGATAACTATGCATATGATTGTCTCCAAGCAATGAAAAATGGCCACAGCTTTAGCTCAACTACTCTACCCACATCTAGTGGGAATCACTTACGATCGGCTGAAGAAATGAGTGTATTATTTGGATATTGGCCAGAAGTACTAGAAGCAACTACTCAAATTATGGAAAAATGTCACATGGAATTGAATTTTAATGAACGCTTACTACCATCGTATCCAGTCCCGGAAAATATAGATGCTCATTCTTTTCTAGAGCAGTTATGTTGGAAAAAGCTAGAAAGTAGATTTTCAACTGTAACCGATGAGATAAAAATGCGGTTAAACTATGAATTATCCGTAATAGAATCGATGGGCTTCAGTGATTACTTTTTAATTGTCTGGGATTTTATTCATTTCGCAAAAGAAAACAACATATTGGTTGGACCAGGTCGTGGTTCGGCGGCTGGTTCATTGGTTGCATATATATTATCGATTACAAATGTAGATCCGATAAAGCACGAGTTGTTATTTGAACGATTTCTCAACCCGGAGCGGACTAGTATGCCAGATATTGATATCGACTTTGCTGATGATCGCCGTGATGAGGTCATTGAATATGTACGAGAAAAGTATGGAGCTGATCATGTCGCGCAAATTATCACGTTTGGAACATTTGCCGCACGATCGTTATTACGTGAATTAAGTAAAACAATGAATATTGATCAAAAAGACTTGAACTATATTTTAAAGGAAATACCAGTTCAAGCAAATAAGCAACTAATTGAATATGTTCAAGCGTCAGAAGACTTGAAACTATATATTAAACAATCTAATTCGTTAAAAGCTTTATTTACAATTGCTATGAAATTAGAAGGATTACCTAGACATGTTTCAACCCATGCTGCCGGAGTTGTAATTAGTGAAAAAGCACTTGTGGAGCATATCCCACTTACGATTGGCACAAGTTCGACAATGTTAACACAATATCCGATGAATGATTTAGAGTCTATTGGATTATTAAAAATGGATTTTTTAGGATTACGAAATTTAACATTACTGGATAGGGTTAGAAAATCTATACAATACACAAATAAGGTACAACTAGATATAGACAATTTTCCGGAAAATGATGAAAAAACGTTTCGCTTATTACAGTCTGGGATGACCAATGGTATCTTCCAGTTAGAATCAGATGGAATGAAACAGGTGCTTACTAAATTGAAACCTACTACATTTGAGGATATTGTGGCGGTAAATGCACTGTTTCGTCCAGGTCCAATGGAAAATATTCCGATTTATATAAGCAGGAAACATAAGCAATCGTCGATTGACTATCCACATCCTGATCTCAAGCCAATTCTAGAGAAAACGTTTGGTGTATTAATTTATCAAGAACAAATTATGCAAATTGCTAGTAAAATAGCCGGTTTTTCATTAGGACAAGCTGATATATTGCGAAGAGCGGTGAGTAAAAAACAACAACAGTTAATGGACGAACAACGCGAAGCATTTGTTGCTGGCTGTTTGCAGAACGGATATTCAAAAGAAGTTGCAGCACAAATTTTTCATTGGATTGTACAATTTTCTAATTATGGATTTAACAGAAGTCACGCAGTAGCTTACAGTAAAATTTCGTATCAATTAGCTTATGTAAAAGCGCATTATCCAGCTAACTTTTTTACCGAATTATTAACTTCCCATGCGAATCAACAGGACAAAATAAATCAATATCGTAAAGAAGCTAAAACATTTGGCCTTGATCTTCTTCCACCGAGCATCAATAAAAGCTTTGGTAAATATGTTGTTGAAAAAGGGCAGATACGAATGGGATTGTTAACGATTAAAGGTGTTGGAAATCAAGCTGTTCAAGAAATCATTCGTGCCCGGAAAGATGGCCCATTCAAGAATCTGTTTGATTTTTGCTTGCGAATATCTGTTAAAGTTGTAAACAGACAAACAATGGAACTACTAATTATGACTGGTGCTTTTGATGAAACCTATTCCAATCGTGCAAGTCTTTTGGCGTCGATTGACCGGGCAATGGAACAAGGTGAACTGTTCCGAGAGTTTGCAGATCAACCTAGTCTTTTTCAGGACAAAATGGATATCGAAACTACTTATGTTGAGATAGATGATTTTAACCTAATGAAGAAGCTAGCTGATGAGAAAGAATTAATTGGTATTTATATTTCTAGTCATCCAATAGCAAGTTATCGTGAAAAGCTACGAATGAATGGATATGTTTCGTTGAGTCAGGTGAATAATTTGGTTGGAAAGCGAAATGTACAAAGTGCTATTATTATTCAAGGAATGAAGACGATTCGTACGAAACGTGGAGATCAAATGGCGTTCGTAACAATTGGTGATGAAACAACTGACATGGAGGCAGTTGTTTTCCCTGATACATTTCGCGAAAATAAACGATTCCTAAACGAGGAATCGATATTATCCATTAAAGGAAATATAGAAGAACGAAATAATAAAATTCAATGGATAATTCAGGATGTAAGGCCATTCGATAAGAAAGAATTAGAAGTCATTCAAAATAAACGATTGTTTATAAAATGTAATGAAACAAATAGCGATAAACTGCTGAATGAAATGAAGAAAATTGCAAGTAGCTACCCAGGTGATACACCGGTCATTATTCACCAGGAAGATACGAAAAAAACGTACCAATTATCTGGTGATTATTTTGTTGATGGAACGTTTCAATGTTTACGAGAATTGAAGGCTTATTTTGGTAAAGAAAATGTAGTATTAAAAAAAGGTTAGTATGGACTAAATATGTCTATACCTCATGCTTTACACAAATATACCATCTGTTATAATGTAGTAGGTAAGTGGTCTGACCACTAGTAATGCAATACAATTTTTGTCGCTAAAAGGAGCGAGTGACGTGTCAAACTTAAAAGCTGAAGCACTACATATGCATAAATCACATAAAGGTAAGTTAACCGTTCAATCGAAAGTACCTATTCGCAATGCGAGAGATTTGAGTTTAGCTTATTCGCCCGGAGTTGCAGAACCTTGTAAAGAAATTCACGATCGAAAAGAAACAGTATACGATTATACAATGAAAGGTAATATGGTTGCAGTCGTAAGCGACGGCTCAGCAGTTTTGGGTCTTGGCAATATTGGACCAGAAGCGGCATTACCGGTAATGGAAGGGAAATCAGTATTATTTAAAAGTTTTGCTGGGGTTGAATCTTTTCCCATTTGTCTTGCAACGCATGATATAGAAGAAATTGTTCGTACTGTAAAATTGATGGAGCCAACATTTGGTGGCGTAAATCTGGAAGATATTGCTGCACCGAATTGTTTTATTATTGAGGAAAGATTGAAGAAGGAAACAAACATTCCAATTTTCCATGATGATCAGCATGGTACGGCTATTGTTACAGTTGCTGGTTTAATTAATGCACTGAAGGTAGTTGGTAAATCATTTTCGGATATACGAGTGGTAGCAAATGGTGCGGGTGCTGCTGGCATTGCAATAATTAAGTTGCTTCATAGCTTTGGAGTACGAGAGATGATTATGTGTGATTCAAAAGGAGCCATTTATGAAGGTCGTCCTTATGGAATGAATGATGTAAAAGACCAGGTTGCAAAAATGACGAACAAAGACAAAAAAGAAGGCTCACTTGATGAAGTATTAGAAGGAGCAGATGTGTTCATTGGTGTGTCTGTTGGCAATTTGTTATCAAAAGATATGGTTGAAAAAATGAACGAAGACCCTATTATTTTTGCAATGGCAAATCCAGATCCAGAAATAATGCCAGAAGATGCAAAGGCAGCTGGTGCAAAAGTTATCGGGACAGGAAGATCGGATTTTCCAAACCAAGTTAACAATGTATTAGCTTTCCCAGGAATTTTCCGTGGAGCGCTCGATGTGAGAGCTACGCGTATAAATGAGAAAATGAAAATTGCAGCTGCGAAGGCGATTGCATCATTAATTGATGAAAAAGATTTAAACGAAGATTACGTGATCCCAGCACCGTTTGATGCTCGTGTCGCACCAATTGTAGCGAAAAGTGTAGCACAAGCTGCAATGGAATCAGGTGTAGCTAGAATTGAAGTCGATCCTGAAGAAATCGCTGAAAAGACAAGAAGATTAACACAAATTGACTCTGAATAGGGTTCAAAGGAGGGAGCATGGCTGTGTCCATGTCACCTAAGCGAAAAGTATATCAAGCAGTTTTAAATGAGATTCGTGCATTCATAGAAGATAATAATTTAAAACCTGGTGATAAGCTCCCTTCTGAACGTGATCTAGCAGATAGCTTGGATGCTGGTAGATCTTCCATAAGGGAAGCACTAAGAGCTATGGAATTGCTAGGTTTAATTGAAACAAGAAATGGTCAAGGAACATTTTTAAGTGAATATAAACCTTTCCAAACTGTCGATTTATTAGCTTCCTTTATTCTTCAAGGAAAAAGAATGGAAGAAGATTTATCTACTGCTAAGACAATAATTGAAAAAGAAATAGCAAAGCTTGCTTTTCAACAATTAACTAAACAAGATGTAAGGGAATTAGAATTAATAGTTGAAAAAAAACAGGATACCCATGCCGCTTTTTTTCAACTATTATGCGATAAGACAAATAATCTATTATTAACAAAAATATGGAATCTGATGGAAGACTTTTCCCGAACGCTGAATCAATCGAAATATGATATGATATTTTATAATGATTTATTATCGATATATAATAGAAGTGCGGATACATCTATAGAGGAATTATTTATAGAACGAGTTTTAAAAGAATAATTGTTAGGACATGCCATTTTATGACAACTTTTTTATTTCTAATTCGTTATAATACATATAAAAATGGTGTGAAGTGATTTATTTAGAGATGTCTAGCTTCAGCGCCTACCCATTCTGGCCCAATGGATGTGGTTTGGTTCGATGTTGGCACAGGATAAGGAAAGCTTCTTCAAGAAACATCGCATGAAGGAAAAGCCTTTCTTTTTCGAGGACGTACCGGTTTTAATTGAACGTCCGTAACAAGCCTCTTTGTGGCAAAAAATGCCACACAGTGGATCAATTAAGCTTGTCGGGGGTAATCAAGGCGTTTACGCTTTTCTTATCACCCGTTGTCTGAAAAGGAGGAGTTACCCTTGCTAAAGGATTTTTTCGGCAAGAAAAAGAAATATGCGTCCATTCCGAGTGAACAGGGGAAAATGGATGTACCTGAAGGATTAATGATGAAATGCCAAGGATGTCATAAAATATACTACCGAAAAGAAATGAATAAAAATTTAAATGTTTGCCCAAATTGTGGATTCCATCATAAGTTAACTGCTTGGGAACGGATTGATAGTTTATTTGATGAAGGTTCTTTTCAGGAATGGGATAAAAATCTAATATCGAATAATCCACTAGAATTTCCTGGTTATGAAGAAAAACTAGAAAGTGATCGAGTGAAAACGGATTTAAATGAAGCCGTTGTAACAGGAAAAGGAACCATTGATGAACAACCGGTTGTCGTAAGTATAATGGATTCCCGCTTTCGCATGGGGAGTATGGGATCAGTTGTTGGCGAGAAGATTGCGAGAGCTGTTCAACAAGCGCAAAAAGAGTCGCTACCAATTATTATTTTTACTGCTTCAGGTGGAGCAAGAATGCAGGAAGGTATTCTGAGCTTAATGCAGATGACAAAAACGTCAGTGGCAATTAAGCGTTTTAGTGATGCTGGAGGACTAATGGTTTCTATTATGACAAACCCTACTACTGGTGGTGTATCTGCAAGTTTCGCATCAATCGGTGACTATAACTTTGCTGAACCAGGAGCGTTGATTGGCTTCGCTGGAAGACGAATTATTGAACAAACCATTCGAGAAAAACTACCAGATGATTTTCAAACTGCTGAATTTCTGTTAGATCACGGACAATTAGATAAAGTTGTTCATCGACAAGAAATGAAACAATTATTATCTACGCTGCTCGTTATGCATCAGAAGGGTGGGGATTCTGCTTGAATCAAGTATTAGACTTTGAGAAACCAATTGTAAATTTAAAAGAAAAGATCTCCGAACTAAAAAGCTTTACAGAAGATAGTGAAATAGATTTATCAGATGAAATTAGTACTTTAGAAAAACGATTAAAAAAGTTAGAGGATGATATATATTCTAACTTGCAACCGTGGAATCGGGTTCAAATGGCAAGACATCAAGATAGACCTACTACCTTAGATTACATAGGTGAATTGTTTACTGATTTTATTGAATTTCATGGTGACCGTTCGTATGGGGATGATGCTGCCATCGTAGCTGGAATTGCAAACTATCAGGGTAAGCCAATAACTGTGATTGGTCATCAACGCGGAAAGGATACGAAAGAGAATATCCACCGCAATTTTGGGATGCCACATCCAGAAGGATACCGAAAAGCACTTCGTCATATGAAGCAAGCGGAAAAATTTAACCGCCCAATCGTTTGTTTTATCGATACGAAAGGTGCGTTTCCTGGTAAAGCAGCTGAGGAACGTGGACAGAGTGAGGCAATTGCACGAAATTTGGTAGAAATGGCAGGGTTGACTGTACCAATCATTTGTATCGTAATTGGTGAAGGTGGAAGTGGCGGTGCATTAGGACTTGGGGTAGGGGATCATATTCATATGCTTGAGAACTCCACGTACTCGGTTATTTCGCCGGAGGGTGCAGCCGCACTATTATGGAAAGACTCAGGTTTAGCTCAAAAGGCAGCAGAAACGATGAAAATTACCTCCTATGATTTAAAAGAACTTGGTGTGATTGATGAAATCATTCCTGAAGTTAAGGCTGGTGCCCATCGTGACATTGAACAACAAGCGCGTAACATAAATGATGTATTATCTAAGTCACTTGTTTCCTTACGTAAACTAAATCAAAATGAATTACTTGAAAAAAGATGGGAAAAATATAAACAAATTGGCGAATATAAGGAACTTGAACAATAAGGTAAAACTTCAATCAGTAGGATGATTTTGGTCTACCATACTAGTCTAGCCTGTAGTTGAACGAATCGGACATAGTGAACGGTTATACCATAAGGTCTTTTATGGCTGAAATATCTATTTATCCTCAGTTATTGAGGTGGGGTTATACCTAGTTGTTAATGCGGAATAAATGAATGTGCTTCTTTTTTTCAATGAGGTTGACAGGCGTCAACCTCATGATTGTTTTTTTCGCGCTGATAGGGGTATATGTATTATGGATATTAGTATAATTAAATTTAACTAATGCTTTCACTATAAAAGCCTGGCGATAAATCAAGGTTCCGAATATTCTTTTTTGCGTATTCAACAAACATAAAGCAAATATTAGTCAAATCTGAAATCGAAGTAAATTGCGATTGTGGTTGGAACTGCCGTTCCGGAAATACACTTCGCTTTCCGCGGGCTTGCGCTGAGCCTCCTCGCGAGCAAAGAACGCTCACTGCGGGGTCTCAGCACTTCGCTTTCCCGCAGGAGTCTTCGTGTATTTCCTCCACTAGCTTATAGCATTATATCCTTTTTACTTTTATTATAGTTGATTGTAGCGAAGGACAGTCGACTCCTTGAAAAAGAAAAAGCACTTCTCTTCTGGCAGTGCCTTATCAGGGAAGTTTTCCTGTCCTGCGGGAAAATGGCATAGTTGATACCCCGCAGTACGTCTAATAAGGAAAGGCAACTAAAACGTCCTTTTCAGACAACGACGGAATACCCCATTGCCGGGGAAGAAGGCTCACCAGCCTAAGGTGCGCAACTGACCGTAGCGTAAATCAACATAGCACTTACGTCAAGGTTACTTATAAATGGTTCTAACAAATAGGTTTTTCTTAAAAAATGTCTGTACATGTACTAAGATAGACATTACATAATTATTTAAATGGTAAATTCAGGACTGATCGAGGTGGTAAAATGAAAAAAATAGCTGTGTTAACAAGTGGTGGAGATGCACCTGGCATGAATGCAGCAATTCGTGCGGTAGTACGTAAATCTATATATCATGGAGTAGATATTTATGGAATTGAAAATGGCTTTCAAGGTTTAATGGAAGGTCATATAAAGAAAATGGAAATCGGCTCAGTTGGTGACATTATTCAACGTGGGGGTACCATTTTACGTTCTGCTAGAAGTATGGAATTCAAAACTGCAGAAGGACAAAAAAAGGGTATTGACCAACTAAATAAATATGGAATAGAAGGATTAATTGTAATAGGTGGAGATGGTAGCTTTCGCGGTGCGCAAAAGTTAACGGAACAAGGATTCCCTTGCATTGGCGTTCCGGGAACGATTGATAATGATATCCCAGGCACAGATTTTACGATCGGTTTTGACACTGCTTTGAATACGATCATTGAAGCGATTGATAAAATTCGTGACACTGCTACTTCGCATGAAAGAA
The DNA here is from genome assembly GCF_055329585.1 of Virgibacillus sp. GM2-2. NCBI lineage: Bacteria > Bacillati > Bacillota > Bacilli > Caryophanales > Bacillaceae > Virgibacillus > Virgibacillus sp. GM2-2. The sequence goes on from NZ_JBUZWC010000008.1 coordinate 91,876, forward strand.
CGTATGTTATTGAAGTAATGGGCCGGGATGCTGGTGATCTTGCGCTCTGGGCTGGTTTAGCAGATGGGGCAGAAAGCATTTTGATTCCCGAGAAAAAGGACGATTTCGAAGCTGTTGTGAGTAAGCTTAAGCGAGGACATGAACGTGGTAAGAAACATAGTATTATTATTCTTGCAGAAGGTGTTGGAAGTGGGTTTTCTTACGGAAAACGAATTCAAGAAGCAACGAATTTGGAAACCCGAGTTACAGTGCTAGGTCACATTCAACGCGGTGGTTCTCCTACAGCTTCTGACCGTGTATTGGCAAGTAGATTAGGTGCGAAAGCAGTTGACTTACTACTTACAGGAAAAGGTGGAAGAATCGTTGGAATTCAGAACAATCAACTGGTTGACCACGACATTCTAGAAATTTTAAATCAAAAACATGAAATTAATTTAGATATGTATAATTTATCAAACGAATTATCTATATAATCATTGTCACAATTGTCGAAGGAGGAAATATAATTGAGAAAAACAAAGATCGTTTGTACGATTGGGCCTGCCTCAGAATCCGTAGAAACATTAGAACAATTAATTAAATCTGGCATGAACGTTGCACGTCTGAATTTCTCCCATGGAGATTTTGAAGAGCATAAACAACGAATTGTTAACATTAGAGAAGCGGCGGAAAAAACTGGAGAAACAGTTGCTATTCTGCTTGATACAAAAGGTCCGGAAATTCGAACTGGATCATTTAAAAACGGAGAAGATGAAATTATAGAAGGAAAAACAGTTGTTATTTCCATGGAAGAAGTGGAAGGTACTGCAGAACGGTTTTCCATTACGTACCCTGGACTAATCAACGATGTTCATGAAGGGTCCTCTATTTTACTTGATGACGGTTTAATTGAACTGAAAGTAAAGGATATAGACCATTCAAAAAAAGAAATTATTACAGTAGCATCAAACAGCGGAACGATAAAAAATAAAAAGGGTGTTAACGTCCCAAACGTTAAAGTAAATTTACCGGGTATAACTGAAAAGGATGCAAAGGATATTGAGTTTGGTATTGAACAGGGCGTAGATTTTATAGCCGCTTCGTTTGTTCGCAGGCCATCTGATGTATTTGAAATTAGAGCTTTGCTAGAAGATCATCATGCAACACATATCCAAATCATCCCAAAAATTGAAAACAATGAAGGTGTCGAAAATATTGATTCAATCTTAGAAGTCAGTGACGGGATTATGGTTGCACGTGGAGATCTTGGTGTGGAGATACCAGCAGAGGAAGTACCTCTCGTTCAGAAGCAATTAATAAGTAAGTGCAATAATGCAGGAAAACCTGTTATAACAGCAACTCAAATGTTGGATTCAATGCAGCGAAACCCTAGACCTACACGAGCAGAGGCTTCGGATGTAGCTAATGCAATATTTGATGGAACAGATGCAATTATGCTTTCCGGTGAAACAGCGGCTGGTCATTATCCAGTTGAATCGGTACAAACAATGAGTAATATTGCAACAAAAGCAGAAACAGCACTTGACCATAAATTACTATTGAATAACCGATCAAAGACAGTCGATATGACAATTACGGATGCAATTAGTCAGTCTGTTACACATACAGCAATGAATTTAGACGTTAGTGCTATTATAACGCCTACCGAAAGTGGACATACAGCTCGAATGATTTCGAAGTATCGCCCTAAAGCTCCTATTGTTGCGGTTACCGCTTCAGATTATGTAAATCGCCAATTGTCATTAGTTTGGGGAGTTTATGCAGCTAAGGGAACAACTGCTCACTCAACGGATGAGATGCTCGATGTCGCGGTAGACGAAGGCTTAAAGACTAATTTATTTAAGCGTGGAAGTAGAGTAATTATTACAGCAGGAGTTCCTGTTGGAGAAAGTGGGACAACGAATCTCATGAAAGTACATGTAATTGGTGATGTGATTGCCAAGGGACAAGGAATTGGAAGAAGAAGTGCGTACGGTAGGGCAGTTATTGCTAAAAATGCCAAGGATGCAATCGAAAATGTAACCGAAGAAGATATCTTGGTTACGTATGGCACTGACCGCGATATGATGCCAGCGATTGAAAAAGCAGGTGGAATTATTACCGAAGAGGGCGGATTAACATCACATGCAGCTGTTGTCGGATTAAGTTTAGGTATTCCAGTTATTGTTGGATTAGAAAATGTATTTGATTTAATTAAAGATGGTGATGACATTACCATTGACGCTGCTAAAGGTGATGTTTATAAAGGACATACTAGTGTGTTATAACAAATAATGAAGGGCTCTCCCCTTCATTATTTGTGTATACAGCTAACGAAAGGATGGATCTGGAATGCGTTGGTTAATTCTTGCTCTATTGATCGTTCCTGCAATGGAAATAGGTATTTTTATATGGGCAGGTGGCATTATTGGACCCTGGTGGGTTGTCTTTTTAATCATGCTGACTGGAATAGTTGGGGTTATGATTGCTAAAAAACAAGGTGCTGACACTTGGAGCCGCGCTAGACAATCGATGAACCATGGCCAACTTCCGGCAGAAGAAATTATTGATGGTATTTGCATTTTTGTTGGTGCAGTATTTTTATTCACTCCAGGATTTGTAACGGATACGGTAGGTTTTTTACTTGTACTGCCTGTTACTCGCATACCGTTTAAGAATCTTGTGCGTGAGTTCATTAAAAACAGAATGAACAACGCTACAATAATATACCGCAAATAAGTTGTATTAAGATCCTTTTATAAAAAGAAAGATTTGTTTAAATACGCCTGTTTGATAGAAAGCATTCCAAATAATTAGTATAAATGGGCTGATGAATAATCCTAACACTCCCCATATATTTAATCCAACAAACATGGTAAGCAACGTTGCTAGAGGGCTTATACCAATACTGGCCGATAGCAGCTTAGGTTCAATGATTTGCCTTGTCACAATAATCACAGCATATAAAATAGCTAGCTGAATCGTCATGGAATAATTACCAGTAATAAATAGATAGCAAATCCATGGAATAAAGATCACACCTGTTCCGATATAAGGAAGTAAATCTAGTAATGCTGCGAGAATTGCGATTGTCAAAGCATATTTCACGTCTAGAATGGTTAAGCCAACGTAAATAGAAATTGCTGTAATAAAAATAAGTACTACTTGTGCTTTAAAGAAACCTAGTATGGAGTTTTTAACATGTTTACTTACGTTTTTTACGATTGGCTTATTAATAAATGGAACCACTGACCCCATAACTCGTTGAAGCTGCATCCAATCTTTTGTAACTAGAAAAGTAGCAAATAGTGTAACGGTAAAAATAGTTAACGAGCTCGGTAAGATGGAAAGTGTTTCTGGGACTTTCAATAAAACGCCCTTTATAATCGCTGTTCCCGTAGATGTAACTTGATCTGTTATTTTTTCCAAGTTTTGGTTTATGGCTTGCTGCTGTGATGCGTCTAATGAATGAAATAATGCTGCTAGTTTATCGTACAATGGCAGTATTTTTGTGTGAAAAAATTCTTCACATAGTTTAACAAAGTCTTGAAAATGTGCGGGTAACCGATTGGCTAAAAACGTTGTTCCCTGAATTAATTCATTGACTACTACTGCTATCCCAAGTCCACATACAAATAAAAAAGTAGAAAGTACAATTAAGGTTGCTAGGGATCTTGGGAACTTCAATTTTGTCTCTAATATATTCACAGGTGGATTAAGAATAAATGCACATAGAATTGCAATAATAAAAGGGTAGAGATAAATGAAACTATATTTTGTAATAAAATACCCTGTTATTATGATTGTTAATACAAATAAGAATCGAAGTATGCGATCAATATAATGTATATACACACGTGTCACCCCATCAGATTCCATTCAATAATAGCTTGTCTTATCTTACATATGTTCCAAAATAACTGTTTAGACTTATATTTCTAAAAAATATTGGTGAAAATAATCGCTTTCAATTCACATTGGTTGGATTATACTTTATAATTGTCCATGGGGATGACAATGTATTTGTACGAATATTGTCAAACATAGTCATTAATTCATTAATGTATCCTAATTAAATGTGTAAAACTATAGAAAAAGGAGAGGGATGTTATGACAACAACTAAAGGTCTCGAAGGGGTTGTAGCAACTCAATCGTCAATTAGTTCGATTATAGATGATCAGCTAACGTATGTTGGTTATAAGATTGATGATTTAGCCGAGAATTCGAGTTTTGAAGAAGTAGTTTATTTACTATGGAATCTTAAACTACCAACAACATCTGAATTGAAATCATTTAAAGAAGAGCTAGCTTCCAACATGGCACTTCCAGATGCGGTAATCGAACATTTACGTTCATATGACTTATCAACGGTTCATCCAATGGCTGCATTACGTACTGCTATTTCATTACTTGGACTATATGATGAAGAAGCGGATGTTATGGAAGAAGAAGCAAATAAACGAAAAGCACTTCGTTTACAAGCTAAAATTGCAACAGTTGTAACTTCATTCGCACGTATCCGTAACGGCAAAGATCCAGTTAAGCCAAAGAAAGAACTTGGCTTCGCTGCTAACTTCCTATATATGTTAAATGGAGAAGAAGGAAAAGACACAGAAGTAGAAGCAGTAAATAAAGCACTTGTACTTCATGCTGATCACGAATTAAACGCTTCTACATTTACTGCACGTGTTTGTGTAGCTACATTGTCTGACATTTATTCTGGTGTTACAGCAGCAATTGGAGCATTAAAAGGTCCATTACACGGTGGAGCTAATGAACGAGTAATGAAAATGCTTAGCGAAATTGGAGAAGAAGATAACGCAATTCCTTACATTAAAGAAAAAATCGCTAACAAAGAAAAAATCATGGGTATGGGACATCGTGTTTATCAAAACGGAGATCCACGTGCAAAACACTTAAAACATATGTCGAAAGAGTTAACAAAGATTACTGGACAATCTAAATGGTATAATATGTCCGTTAAAATTGAAGATTTTATTAAAGAAGAAAAAGGATTGCCAGCGAATGTTGATTTCTATTCAGCTTCTGTATATCATAGCTTAGGAATTGACCACGATCTTTTCACACCTCTATTTGCAGTGAGTCGTGTGTCTGGCTGGTTAGCGCACATTCTTGAACAATATTCGAACAATCGTCTTATCCGTCCACGTGCTGAATATGTTGGACCAAAAACGCAAGAGTATGTTGCGATTGAAAACCGCGGATAATACGAAACGTGAAATTGGTGCTAAATATACAGTAGCCGGTTAATAGCCGGCTATTACTACGTTCGTCAAAATATGATAAAATAAATAAGTATGATCATGACTAGGAGGTATTTTTTATATGGCACAAGGAGAAAAAATTACAGTAGAAAATGGACAAATGAATGTTCCAGCACGTCCAATTATCCCATTCATCGAAGGGGACGGAATTGGTCCTGATATTTGGGCTGCAGCTAGTAAAGTAATCGAAGCGGCAGTTGAGAAAGCATACAATGGTGAAAAAGCTATTGAGTGGAAAGAAGTATTAGCTGGACAAAAGGCTTTTGATCAGACAGGTGAATGGCTACCATCAGAAACGCTTGATGTTATCCGTGACTACAAAATTGCAATTAAAGGACCACTTACTACACCAATCGGTGGCGGTATTCGTTCGTTAAATGTGGCACTTCGTCAAGAATTAGATTTATTCACTTGCCTACGCCCAGTACGTTATTTCAATGGTGTACCTTCACCAGTTAAACGTCCTGAAGATGTAGATATGGTAATCTTCCGTGAAAACACTGAGGACATTTATGCTGGTATCGAGTGGCAAAAAGGATCTGCGGAAGTTAAGAAAGTAATCGAATTTTTACAAAATGAAATGGGTGTACATAATATTCGTTTCCCTGAAACATCTGGTATTGGAATTAAACCAGTATCTGAAGAGGGAACAAAGCGTCTTGTACGCTCAAGCATTGAATATGCAATTAACGAAGGTCGTAAAAGTGTTACATTAGTGCATAAAGGTAATATCATGAAATTTACAGAGGGTGCATTCAAAGCTTGGGGATATGAAGTTGCTGAAGAGGAGTTCGGTGACAAGGTATTCACTTGGGCAGAATACGACCGCATTGTAGAAAAAGAAGGAAAAGATGCAGCGAATAAAGCGCAGGACGAAGCAATTAGTGCTGGTAAAATTCTAGTAAAAGACTCTATCGCTGATATTTTCTTACAACAAATCCTAACTCGTCCAGATGAGTTTGATGTTGTTGCAACAATGAACTTAAACGGTGATTATGTTTCTGATGCGTTAGCTGCACAAGTTGGTGGAATTGGAATCGCTCCAGGAGCTAATATTAATTTTGAAACTGGTCATGCGATCTTTGAAGCTACACACGGTACTGCACCTAAATATGCAGGGCTTGACAAAGTTAACCCATCATCCGTTATCCTTTCTGCTGTTCTTATGCTTGAGCATTTAGAATGGAGAGAAGCTGCAGATTTAATTGCAAAAGCAATGGATAAGACAATCGCTTCTAAAGTTGTAACATACGACTTTGCACGTCTAATGGATGGTGCAACAGAAGTGAAATGTTCTGAGTTTGGTCAAGAACTAATTAAAAATATGGACTAATTAGTAAGAAAGGGGATTTTTATGGGTATTAAGCGCAAAAAGATTTCCGTAATTGGTTCTGGTTTTACCGGAGCTACAACAGCATTAATGGTTGCACAAAAAGAACTTGGAGATGTAGTGTTAGTTGATATTCCAAATATGGAAGACCCTACAAAAGGAAAAGCTCTTGATATGTTAGAAGCTGGTCCTATCCAAGGATTTGATGCGAAAATTACTGGAACTGCAAACTATGAGGAAACAAAAGATTCTGATTTAGTAATTATTACAGCAGGAATTGCGCGTAAACCGGGCATGAGTCGTGATGACTTAGTGAACACAAATGCTAAAATCATGAAATCTGTTGCAGGAGAAATTGCGAAATATGCCCCAGACTCTATTATTGTCGTATTGTCAAACCCAGTAGATGCAATGACCTACACCGCTTTTAAAGAATCTGGATTTCCGAAAGAACGTGTTATCGGTCAATCTGGTGTACTTGACACTGGACGATTCCGTACTTTTATTGCACAGGAATTAAATCTTTCTGTAAAAGATATTACAGGTTTCGTTCTAGGTGGACACGGCGATGATATGGTTCCACTAATCCGTTACTCTTACGCTGGTGGAATCCCATTAGAAAAACTAATTTCAAAAGATCGTCTAGATGCAATTGTTGAACGTACACGTAAAGGTGGCGGTGAAATTGTTGGTCTACTAGGAAATGGTAGTGCATATTACGCACCAGCTGCTTCTTTGACTGTAATGGCTGAAGCTATCCTTAAGGATCAACGACGTGTGATTCCAGCAATCGCATATCTTGATGGAGAATATGGATATTCCGATATCTACTTAGGTGTACCAACTATACTGGGTGGAAACGGAATTGAAGAAATCATCGAACTAGATCTAACCGATGAAGAAAAAGCTGCTTTGGATAAATCAGCAGATTCTGTTAAGAACGTTTTAGACGTCTTACAATAAATTAATGTAAAAACTCCTCCTTTCCATGCGGTCGGGAGGAGTTTTTAAATTGAGAGGTAAAAAATCTTTCAATTACCTTTCGATTTATCGACCGTTCTACTAGCTTAATTTAGTTGTGGATAGAAAAATGACCTATGATTTGATATAATAGTAAACGCTTACATATTTGGAGGTGGCAATAATGCTCGGGAAAAAGAGAAAACTGGGTCAAAAGATTAATGAATTACAAGTTGGGGATACCTATACTTCTGTTCATAGTATTGAGGATAAAGATTTATTATTATATCTAGGATTGACGAATGATGCAAATCCACTATACATTCAACATGATTATGCATCACAAACACCTTACAAACAACCAATTGTCCCATCGGTTATGTTATTTGGAATGATTTCATCTATTGTATCGATGCACTTGCCTGGTCCTGGTAGCCATATTATTTCTCAGGAAATAACGTATCCAAAACCGGCATTTCATAGTTCGGAGGTAACATTTACTATTGAAATAACCGAAATTAACAACGAAGAGCATTTTATTGTACTTTCAGTAGAAGGTTACAATACCGATGGGGGTTCAGTTATTACGGGGATACTTAAAGTTTGTCCGGCATACAAACCAAACTCGATCACAGCAAGTTCATTAGAGAATTTCTTTTAAATTAGAGAACTACCCCATTGCGGGTAGTTTTTTAATTAGAATAAATATGTATTTTTTGCTGGATATGTCGTATTATGTCGAACGATTTGTGTGAAAGTTTAAATTAAATAGGTACAAAGTATGAGTTTTTTTATTTGAAGACAGATTATAATTACTTTAATAAAAAGCCGTTGCCAAATCTAACCTGACAAGTCTCGTTTGGTACGGCTTTGGTATAATCCACAATCTTTAGAGAGATTGCTTAATAATTATAACATACATTATTGACTCTTTAAAAATGATTGATACGGATGAATTCTGCCAAGGAAGGAGAACGATTTAAGGAAGGGAGTATAAGTTGAGATGACTCAGTTTCGTTGGCAGTAATGATTGTTTTAGGAATAAATGTTTCTGCAGAAGAAACTAGTCCACAATTTGAACAGATTGATAATTCTTCAATTGACATACAAGATCCAGCAGTAACTGAATCAGATAACTTTATACCTAATTTTAAAGCAGATCCAGAAAATCTAGAAGTAGAAACGTATACGGATTCGTCCTTTGTAAGCAAAGAAACAGATTCACCAGACTATGCAAATGCATGTGGTTGTTATGGAGGTTCTTATTCTAATCCAGTAAAGGTTCCTACTAATGTTATTGATGTAAAGGGCATACCTTTGGAATATGCAATAATTCGTGGTAATTTCACAATCTTTAAGAAAAGCGGGTACCATTACTACACACAAAATGCTACGCAAAGTTGGTTTAACGCTGCGACTGGTACCTATGCAAAAACTGTATATAATGGTTTAGGTACATTTCTTCTTTATAGGGGTATTAACAAAATTCCATATGTATCTAAAATTTTTAATACATCTAGTGGAAAGACAATTTATAGTTATGAGTCCTTAAAATTAGCCTCTAGTACCATGATACAACATAATGCTCCAGTATGGGGGAAGATTGCATCGGCACCTGTTCCTAGTACTGGTACGAAAGAGGTAATAGTGTATATAAGCAGGACTGGAGCAGATTATTCGTGGCATAATCGAGCGCGTTTTGTTATTAAACCGGACAAATCAGTTTCTTATTCAACTTGGTATGTAAATTAACTTGGTTGTAGGGGGCTAAGTATAAAATATTTTAGTCCCCTTCTACTATAGAAGTATACGGAGGTCGCCATGGTGGATCTAAAGGAAATTATTAATATCTTTTTTGTTTTAGTAGTATTCGTCATAATAAGAAGCTCCTTTGAAAACAAAAAGCTATTTGTTCTACATAATCTAATCGAAATTCTTTTAGCTACATTAGTGATAGTACTATGTATAACAGTAACAAGAGTTTTGTTCAACTAGTCTAGCTCATTAGTCAGTCTTCTTTACTTCATAAATACTGGGGTCGCCATGGTAAATCTAAAGGAAATTATTAATATTTTCTTTGTTGTGGTTGGGTTCATTTTACTAAGAAACTTAGATAAAAAAACAAAAAGGTTTTTGTTCCATTTAAATTTATTGAAATAATTATAATAACGGCAATTATAGTAATATGCTTATCAGTAGGAAGAATTCTGTTTAATTAAGTAGGCAGTATTTATAGAAAAAGTAAAAAGATTTCTGTTCCAACTAGGATTGTAAATTTTATTTTACAATCCTCCATGTTCCCTTCTTTCGTTGTTCCATGTACTATAGTAGGTAGTAGAGTACAGTTAGGAAATGAGGGAATTGTTAATGGGAGAAAAAATTCTTATTGTAGATGATGAAGTATCGATTGTGACATTACTTACGTATAATATGGAACAGTCAGGCTTTGAAACAGATTACGCATACGATGGACTGGAAGCAATTAAAAAAGTAAGAAAGTCTCATTTTGATTTAATAATACTCGACTTAATGCTACCTGAGATGGATGGGATGGAGGTATGTAAATATCTTCGAGAGAATAAAATCGATACGCCAATTTTAATGTTAACTGCTAAGGATGACGAGGTTGATAAAATTCTAGGGCTAGAGCTAGGTGCCGACGATTATTTAACGAAACCTTTTAGTCCAAAAGAAGTGATCGCGAGAACGAAGGCAATCATGAGACGTTCCGGAAAAACACGTAAAACCTCAAACTCCTCCATGAAAATTGGAGATTTAATCATTTATCCTGAGCGTTATGAAGCTGAAATGTTCGGTGAAACGATTACATTTACACGTAAAGAATTTGAGTTGTTACATTATCTTGCAGAACATGTTGGAAATGTGCTATCTCGTGATCAATTGTTGAGTGCAGTTTGGAATTACGATTTTGCAGGTGATACACGAATTGTTGATGTCCATGTTAGTCACTTACGAGAAAAAGTTGAGCCGGATTCAAAAAAACCTACTTACATTAAGACTGTTCGTGGACTTGGATATAAGATGGAGGAGCCGATATAATGCGCTACATTTTTAAGAAACCTCTAAGTTCTTATGTAATTGGTATCTTATTAATTGTCATACTAACAGGGGTTACGATTAGTCAAATCACCTCGGATTATATCATTTTATTTTCGGTTTTAATTGTTGAATTTATTGTGTTATTACTTATGTTACTTCATATTTTTGATAAGTATATGAAGCCAATTCGAAAAGCTACAAAAACAGTAAATGAGTTAGTGAAAGGAAACTATCGCGCCCGATTACACCACAGTTCGAGTGGGATGGTTGGTGAGTTAAGCAATAAGATAAATATTCTAGCTAGAAATTTGAGTGAGTTGACTATTCAAGAAGATATGCATGAGAAGCAGCTCAGAACGGTTATTGACAATACAGAAAGCGGACTCGTGTTAATCGATGAAAAAGGATATATTCATTTAGTCAATCGTAAATTTATAACATTATTTGGGGATAAGGATTATAAAGGATATCTTTACTATGAAGTATTAGAAAATGAGAATATTCATCAATTGGTACAACAAACCTTTCTTTACGAAGAAAACGTAAAGGAATCATTTACACAAATCATTGATTTTGACAAAAAGTACATTCAGATAATTGGCGCTCCAATATTTAATGAGAAAAATATTTTAAAAGGTGCTGTTTTAGTTTTTTACGATATTACTGAATTAAAAAAGCTAGAATTAATGCGAAAAGACTTTGTAGCAAACGTTTCGCATGAACTGAAGACTCCAATAACTTCCATTAAAGGATTTGCTGAAACGCTGCTAGAAAATAAAGAAACCAATCCAGAGGTAATTGAACGCTTTCACCAAATTATTTATGATGAGAGTGATCGCTTACAAACATTGATCAAAGATTTGTTAACACTTTCTAAAATTGAAAAAGAGGATTTTATAGTAAAGTTAACCAACGTTAATATGGAAAGGCTTGTAGATGAAATATTAGCAGTTATTGGTTTACAATTAGAAAAGAAAAAACTCCAGATTACGGTTAACATTGAAGACGGACTCGAGCTCAGAGCTGATCGTGACCAGGTGAAGCAAGTTTTATTAAATCTACTTGCAAATGCTATTAGTTATACACCAGAGAACGGTGAAATTTTTCTTAACGTTGAAAAGGAAGAAGATTACGTGCATATTTCTGTAAAAGATACCGGAATCGGTATCAATAAAGAGGCTATTCCGCGTTTATTTGAACGATTTTACCGTGTAGATAAAGCAAGAAGTAGGAATACTGGTGGTACAGGATTAGGGCTCGCGATTGTCAAACATATCGTTGAAGCACATAAAGGAAAGGTAACCGTTGAGAGTACCGTTAATGAAGGGTCTACCTTCCATGTTTACATTCCTACTAACATAAACTAAATAAGCTGATCAACATTTTAATAGGTGTTGATCAGTTTTTTTGCACTATATTGTTAGTTTTTCTGTTTTTCCTTTATACTAATAGTAATACATAAATTGAGTTGAAATTGCCAAAAAAGGGAGGCGTAAACATGTCGAATAAACTTGTATTAATTGATGGGAATAGTATTATTTATCGTGCATTTTTTGCATTACCTCTTTTGAATAATGATAAAGGTGTATATACTAACGCTGTTTATGGATTTACAACCATGCTTTTACGTATTTTAGAAGAGGAAAAACCAACACATCTATTAGTTGCGTTCGACGCTGGTAAAACGACGTTCCGACATGAAACATATAAGGAATATAAAGGTGGACGTCAGAAAACACCACCAGAGCTATCGGAACAATTTCCACTTCTTAAGGAATTACTAGATGCATTTGATATTTCACATTACCAATTGGAACAATATGAGGCAGATGATATCATAGGAACGCTTTCCAAAAATGGTAAAGACGAAAAGTGGGAAGTTACTGTCATTTCAGGTGATAAGGACTTACTTCAGCTCGTATCCGATCATGTTACTGTCAACCTGACAAAAAAAGGGATAAGTGATATTGAATCGTATACGCCAAAGTTTTTAAAAGAAAAAATGGAAATTACACCTGAGCAGGTAATCGAACTGAAAGCATTGATGGGAGATAGCTCGGATAATATTCCAGGTGTTCCAGGTGTCGGACAAAAAACAGCAACAAAGCTCTTAAAACAATTTCAAACGTTGAGTGGAGTTTATGACAATTTAGATGATGTAAGTGGGAAAAAATTAAAAGAAAAATTGGAAAATCATAAAGATGAGGCATTCATGAGTCGGGAGCTTGTAACCATCGATACAAACTCTCCAATTGAAATTGGATTAAAAGATATTGCCTATAATGGTTATCAATCGAATAAAGTCAGTGCTATTTTTAAGGACCTTGGCTTTCAATCTTTGTTAAATCGGATTGATGGTGAGGAAAATGAAAATGAAGAACAGGAATCCATGAAGGAAATTGATTATGAAATAGTGGATAACGTAACAAAAGATTTCTTTACTGGAAACGAATCATTAGTAGTAGAAATGCTGCAGGATAACTATCATAAGGCAAAAATAGAAGGATTTGGAATTGCGAATGAAGAAAAAGCATTTTTTATTCCAACAGATGTTGCACTAAAATCGGACGCCTTTAAAGAATGGGCAACAGATCCGAAACAAGAAAAGTATCTGTTTGATGCAAAGGCCGCATTAGTTGCCTTTTTAAACCAAGAAGTAGACTTAAAAGGTTGCACATTTGATATGCTACTTGCTTCCTATTTGTTGAATCCTTCAGAAAATCATCATGACATTCCGGCAATTAGTAACAGACTCGGTAAGAATATGGTTTTGTTCGATGAAGAAGTGTACGGGAAAGGTGCGAAACAGGCTGTTCCCAATTTGGACAAGTTATCCGAGCATATCGCTCGAAAAGCACGAGTGTTATTTGATTTAAAGCAGGAAATGGAAAATGAATTAGAAGAAAATGAGCTTTTTGAATTGTACAAAGAACTAGAAATGCCGCTAGCTCTTATCCTGGGTGATGTAGAGCACACTGGGGTGCAAGTTGATATTGATCGATTAAAGGAAATGCGTGAAGAATTAAAGAAACGTTTAGATGAAATTGAAGCAGATATATATGAACTTGCAGGAGAAAAATTTAACATAAATTCCCCGAAGCAATTGGGACCAATTTTATTTGAAAAGCTGGAACTTCCAGTAATTAAAAAAACGAAAACAGGTTATTCCACTGCAGCAGATGTTTTGGAACAATTGGAGGATAAACATGACATCATTCCAAAGCTACTACTATATCGTCAATTAGGTAAATTACAGTCAACGTATCTGGAAGGTTTATTAAAAGTAGTGGACAACAAAACAAAAAAGATTCATACGCGGTATAATCAAGCGTTAGCACAAACAGGTAGACTAAGCTCAGTTGACCCTAACCTACAAAATATTCCGATCCGATTAGAAGAAGGGCGGAAAATTAGACAAGCTTTTATTCCTTCACAGGAAGGCTGGATTATGTTTGCAGCTGATTATTCACAGATTGAACTTCGCGTACTTGCGCATATTGCTGAAGATGAAAAATTAATGGAAGCATTCACTAATGATTTGGATATACACACCAAAACCGCGATGGATGTTTTTCATGTGGAAGCGGATGAAGTAACCGCAAATATGAGACGCCAAGCGAAAGCAGTTAATTTTGGGATAGTTTATGGTATAAGTGATTACGGTTTATCACAAAGCCTAGGAATTACCCGAAAAGAAGCGAAAAAGTTTATTGACCGCTACTTAGAAAGTTACCCAGGTGTTCAAGCATATATGGATTCTAGTATACAGGATGCCAAACACCAAGGTTTCGTTTCGACCATTATGAATCGCCGTCGATATTTACCAGATATTAATAGCAGGAATTTTAATCTAAGAAGTTTTGCAGAACGAACAGCAATGAATACACCTATTCAAGGAAGCGCCGCAGATATCATCAAAAAAGCGATGATTGACTTATATGAGAAATTAAAGGATGAAAATCTACAAGCACGTATACTTTTACAGGTGCATGATGAACTGATTTTAGAGGCACCAAAAGAAGAGTTGGATAAACTGAAGGAAATTGTTCCGGAAGTCATGGAAAAAACGGTTTCTTTAAATGTTCCATTAAAAGTTGATTACGAGTATGGTGACAGTTGGTTCGATGCAAAGTAATAAGGAGAAAAAGACATGCCAGAATTACCAGAAGTGGAAACAGTTAAACAAACACTAAAACGCTTAGTAATGAATAAATCAATTGAGCGAGTTAACGTCTTTTGGCCCAATATTATTAAGCTACCAGATGATGTTGAGGAATTTAAAGAAATGCTACAAGGTCAAACAATAGTGGATATTCATCGAAAAGGTAAGTTTATTCTTTTCGAACTAACGGATTATACGTTGATTTCGCACTTACGTATGGAAGGAAAGTATAGTGTGCATCCCGTCGCTGATCCAGTTAAAAAACATACCCACGTTATCTTTACATTTTCCGATGGAGAAGAATTACGCTATAACGATGTCCGAAAATTTGGTACGATGCATGTGGTGAATAAGGGTGAAGAATTCTCGCAAAAACCGTTAAATCAGCTCGGCCCAGACCCTTTTGATAAAACCTTTACATTGGATTACTTTTATAAAAAGCTTCGAAAAACAGATCGAGTTATAAAAGCGGCGTTACTTGATCAATCTATCGTTGCCGGATTAGGAAATATTTATGTTGATGAAACATTATTTAAAGCAAAAATAAACCCGCTAAAAAAGGCAAATAAGCTGACAAGAAAAGAAGTGAAACGCATACAGGAAGAAGCAAAAACGACCTTACAGCATGCAATTGAACTTGGTGGTACAACGATCCGATCTTACACGAACAGCACAGGTGAAATGGGTATGTTCCAGCAAACATTGTATGTGTATGGTCAAGAAGATAACCCATGTAAAGATTGTGGAAAACCAATAGTTAAGTTAAAGGTTGGCGGACGTGGTACACACGTCTGTATGAACTGTCAAAAATAAGGAGTAATCAAGATGGCGTTAATAATCGGATTAACCGGAAGTATAGCGAGCGGTAAAAGTACCGTTTCATCCATGTTTGATGAATACCAAATTCCTGTTGTAGATGCGGATAAGATAGCTCGTGAAGTCGTCGAACCAGGAGAGAAAGCATATACGCTTATTGTTGATACATTCGGTGAAGAAATCTTACTTGAGGATCGATCAATAGACCGGAAAAAACTGGGGACAATTATTTTTCCTAACAAAGAAAAACGGGATCAACTAAACGCAATCGTTCATCCAGCAGTACGTGAAAAAATGCTGAACCAACGAAATGAACATGTTGATAATGGTGCAAAATGTGTTGTATTAGACATTCCATTGCTATTTGAAAGTAAGCTTACGCACTTTGTAGATAAAACATTAGTTGTATATGTAAATAAGGATACCCAACTTGAACGGTTAATGAATCGTGACAACTCTACCAAAGAAGAAGCAAATTCTAGAATCAACTCGCAACTCTCCATGGATGAGAAAGCTGACTTAGCAGACGCAATTATCGATAATAACGGTTCAATCGAGCAAACGAAAAACCAATTGGACAAACTATTAAAGGAATGGAAAATTCAATAGCTACAAGACCGGATATAGACGTTTCGTCTATATCCATATTTTTGTAACAAAATTTAAGCACATTCCCGTTATAATATGTTATACTATTTATTAGATAAAGCTAAAAAGTATAACCTATTGTAGGAGGACTTATCATGAATAAAACTCGAATTGCGATAAATGGATTTGGTCGAATTGGACGAATGGTCTTTCGCCAAGCTATTAAAGATAATGAATTAGATGTTGTAGCAGTTAATGCAAGCTATCCTCCAGAAACACTTGCACATTTAATTAAATATGATAGCGTACATGGTATTTTTGATGGAGAAGTGAAAGCGCTTCAGGATAGTCTTGAGGTAGATGGTAAAGAAATTAAGCTTGTAAGCAGTCGTGAGCCTGAAAAGTTACCATGGAAAGAGTTAAATATAGATGTTGTAATTGAAGCAACAGGTAAGTTTAATAGTAAGGAAGGTGCTGGACTTCATCTTCAGGCTGGAGCGAAGAAAGTTGTGATTACAGCTCCAGGTAAAAATGTGGATAATACAATTGTAATGGGTGTCAATCATGAAACGTATGACCCTGAAAAAGAAGATGTTATTTCCAATGCTTCTTGTACAACAAACTGTTTAGCACCTGTTGTCAAGGTTCTTGATGATAATTTTAAAATCGTAAATGGTCTTATGACAACCGTGCACGCATTTACGAACGACCAGCAAAATTTAGATAACCCACATAAAGATTTACGTCGTGCGCGTGGATGTACGCAGTCCATTATCCCCACGTCCACTGGAGCAGCTAAGGCATTGGGGCTAGTTTTACCACACCTAAATGGTAAACTACATGGTATGGCTTTACGTGTACCTACTCCGAATGTTTCATTAGTGGACCTTGTAATCGATGTGGAAAAATCAGTATCTGCTGAAGAAGTAAACCAAGCATTCCAAAACGCTTCATCTGATAAACTAAATGGAATTGTAAAATATAGTGATGAACCATTAGTTTCTATTGATTACACAACTACGGAATATTCAGCAATTGTTGATGGATTGTCAACGATGGTTATGGAAGATAATAAAATAAAAGTATTAGCTTGGTATGACAACGAGTGGGGCTATTCAAACCGTGTTGTTGATCTAACCAAATACGTTGGAAGCTTTTTAAAAGAAGAAGTAAACGTTTCTTAATAAAGGAAACCTCAGAAGGTACAATTACCTTCTGAGGTTTTTTGTCTAATTATTTGAGTGGTTCATATTATCTTAATGATGAAGCGACTTTGGCAAGTTCTTTTTTATCAAATATATATTTGGTCTTACTAGTTGCGTTCTCTTTATGAATAGTTCCTGCGACTATAGTGTAAGATAGTCCATCCTGTTGCCAAGAAAGAAATTGTTTTATTCCATTGTTCATATATTTTGCTAAGGTACCATTTTTAAGTTTAACTGTTTGTAATTCATATTTATCGCTAAAAGTGGTGACGTTACCATTAACTACCTGTACTTCAATGAACTTCCCTTCATCCTTGCTTATATAATGAGTGTGAAACTGTTTTTTATCTGCTGCAAAGTCTGAAACCTGCCCACGTACCTTTCCTAATTCAAACGGTAATTCAGTAGGAGATTTAATCTTGTCTTTAAATGGTATTTTTTCTAGAGCGGAATTTATTGATTCCAATCCCTTGGAAGCTACTTGTAATTCATTATCATTTGCCCCCACTGTACTTGGTGAATCTGTCCAATATGAATATCCAATTCCTGCAAAAATTCCTAAGGTAATAGTTAACACTACTCCTAATGTTATTTTTTTTATATTCAATTTATTCACCCTTTCTATAATTGAAAATATAATTAACTAATTTGAAATGTAAAACTGACTTGCATGTGTATAGGTTTGACAATCTGTTGACAAGTAGCAACCAGAATCGTTTGCGTTCTGAATGTAAAGATTTGTTGTTGGTCTGCCACCACTTTCTGCATGGTAACCTGTATTATAAGAGGTGAATATACTAACAACACTATGATTTGATAGATAACTACCATAATAATCATTATTTCTATAATAGGTACTATGATAATTATCATTTATGAGATAGTACGTATAGACTGGATTACCCCTATAAACATCAGGATACCATCTAGTTCTTGAAAAATATATGTTGTACGGATCTTGAGGAGTAAAAGTGTCCCATAAATCATTAGTAAAGTATGTTACACTATCTGATGCCACTCCACTATTAATGCAATTTCTCGAGTCGTTTACTGGAGTACTACAACTTTCGTACCATGTTGAGCCACTAATAGTATAGTTTGACAAAGTAAAAGTAACAATAAAAATTGTACCTAACAGGCATACATAAAAATTTTTACTCATATGATCCTATAGATTTTTATCCACTATTATAATTTTGCTCTGTCCAGTAAGCGGGTTATAGGTTAGTACCAATCTAGTTATATTATAAACAATATTCACATAATTGTGTATTGAAGAAATACCTTTCGATACAGCCATTAATTGAGCTTTCAGGAAATTATTTTCATGATAAGTATAGTATTTTAAAAAAAGTGTATAAATTTTTTGACATTGATAAAATTTTCTTGTTATTACATGATTACTTACGATATAAAACTAATTTTTCTCAACATTTGCATCCTAATCTGTTATACTTAAGATACGGGAGTTGTTATTATTTTCATAAATTTACTGAGGTGATTATCTTGAGAAATGATATAGGAAGCCTTATTAAATACAAAAGGTTAGAAAAGAATTTAACCCAAAAGGAATTGAGCAAAGAAATATGCACAGTTTCTTATTTGAGTAAGATTGAAAATATGAAAGTTGCTGCGAATAAAAACATAATAAATTTGTTATGTAAAAAGTTAGATATAAATCTTAATGCAAATTTTTCTATTGATGGATATGAAATTGATAAAAGACTAGAGTTATGGTATGAAAAGTTGTTTGAGGAGGAGGATAATTCAATTGAAAATGTATATGAACTAAAGGATATTTGTGAAAATGCCTCCACACCAAATAACTTAAAATTTAACGTCGTTTATTCTTTATATCTAATAAAGAATAAAGATTTTGCGAGTGCGAGTTTGATATTGGAAAACCTAAAAAAAGTAATAAATCCTATATATGACAGAATTTACTTTCTTTATTCAAATATTTTAATGCTTTTAAATAATATTAAAAAAGAGTATAAAAACGCAATTAAAATAGGTTTAAATTTATTAAATCTTACACACCTTGAAAAAATTGCAAACAAAGCTGAGGTTGGCCTTCTATATTACAATATTGCAATAAACTATAATAAAGTCTTAAAATACGAAAGATCAATATATTATTCTAAAATTTCATTGGAGATATTTAATGCTAATTATACATATAATAGATGTATAGATTGCCAAATATTATTAGCTAATTCCTATAGTAGAATTGGTGACACAGTATCATCATTAAACTCGTTGGAACTCGCTAAAAAACTTGTTAAACATATTCGTAACAATGAAAAAGACAGATATATAGCAAGAATAAAACATTATATTGGTTACAATTATGAGATTAATAACGATTTTCAGCAAGCTATTGAATTTTATGAGAGTAGCATAAAATATAATATTAATCACTATATAATAGAAACAATGATTAATCTTATTAGAACAAACATTATCATAAAAAATAAAAAAGCAGCATCACAATGGTTAAAGTATGCATATGACCTTTCGAAAAGTGAGTTCCCTCAAATAGCTATCCTACACATTTATAAATGCATTCTCCAAAAGAAAGAAACCAGTTTCACAGATATCTTAAAGTTACAAGAAAATACTATTAATAAATTTGTAGAAATGAAGGATTGGGATTTGGTAAGTCAATATTCACAGATTATAGCTGAATTATTTGAATACCATAACCATTATAAAAATGCTAATGAAATGAATAAACTATCACTTATTGCATTTCATCACAGAAGCAAACCATTAGGAATATAAAAGACAATAAAAATAATATACAATGAAGTCAGCGTACATTATGTGATTGAGTGGTTTGATTTCTTTTCAAATATCATTCAAAAACTTATTGCAAAAAAGGACTAAACAGTTTATACTTTTTTGTGTACTTCTTTCATATGCTATAAATAAGACCTACTTAAAGGGTTAGGACCTCTTTGGACTAACTTTCCCCCGTGGTATGGTGATGGTACAAAAGAAGTGCTAAATAATATTTCTAGGGGGAAATACAATGGATACAATGGGAAGACACGTTATTGCGGAATTATGGGATTGTAATATAGATAAATTGAATGATATGGGCTTAATTGAGCGCACATTTGTAGATGCAGCGTTAAAAGCTGGTGCTGAAATTCGTGAGGTTGCGTTTCATAAGTTTGCACCACATGGTGTAAGTGGCGTAGTTATTATTTCGGAATCACATTTGACCATCCATAGCTTTCCAGAGCATGGCTATGCAAGTATTGATGTATATACTTGTGGGGATATTATTGATCCAAATGTTGCTGCCGAACATATCGCTAGTTCTTTAGAAGCAAAGACTTACGAAAAAGTGGAAGTACCGCGCGGAATGGGTCCAGTTAAAGTAAAACAATTTCAAGCATTATAAAATAGATTATTATAAAAGCTGGTATGACTTATCTTACAAGTCATACCAGCTTTTTTCTATTAGTCCTTATGGAAAAATCATGTTAAAATATAGATACTATTTATTATTTAGGCGGGGTGCGAAAAATGTCGATCAAACAATCAGTGGCTAAATACTTAAATAATCACGCTGAAACAAGTGATGACCATTTAAACCCTGCACTTCAAACACATTATTATAAAACGACAAAAGAAAAAGCGTTAAAAACGATTGAAGATGTACTCGCAACCATGCAAGGTTATTCTATTCATTCCATTTCAAAGGAACACGGAGAGATTGGCCTTTATTATAAAAAGTCGTTTATTATTATCACAGTAATTTCGATTCGACCGTATCGTACTGCAATAGATTTTTCGGTAACGACTGAGTCACTATTACCGTTTGATTTTGGCGTAAGTACGAAAATAATTGAGAATTTATATAGGAAATTTGATGAAAGTTTACCATCTATTCATACCTAAAATAGAAAACGAGGTGGAACGGAATGCGCTGTCCCAATTGTGATTACAGAAGTACAAAGGTGCTTGACTCAAGACCAATAGAAGAAGGTAAATCGATTAGACGAAGAAGAGAATGTGAACAATGTGCATTTCGCTTCACAACGTTCGAAAGAATTGAAGCAGTGCCGTTAATCGTCGTAAAGAAAGAAGGAGCACGGCAAGAATTTAGTAGGGAAAAGTTAGTTCGTGGGTTGATTAAAGCTTGTGAAAAACGACCTGTTCCTACAGATACGATTGAATCAATTGCGCTTGATGTAGAAAAAAAGCTACGCGACACTGGTGTATCAGAAGTAGAAAGTAAAGAAATAGGAGAAATGGTAATGGATCGGTTAGCAAAAGTAGATGAGGTAGCCTATGTCCGATTTGCTTCCGTCTATCGCCAATTCAAAGATATAAGCGTCTTTCTTGATGAATTAAAAGATTTAATTAAGACAGATAAAAGTTGAAGGAGAAATGGGTTATGGAGGATATTGGAAAAATACTGCCGGTGGATGGATATGTTGTGCTGCAAAAAAAGAGTCTGCCAGTAGACTTTGACAAAGCAATGACCCATTTATACCAACCATTAATTGGTATTGAAGCAGTGTCCCTTTACATGACATTGTTACACGAGTTGGATATTCAACAAGGTGAAGCACAAACACACCACACGCTAATGAATTATTTGGACTTACCACTTAATCATATTTATCGTGCTAGGTTGAAACTAGAAGGGATTGGTTTATTAAAAACCTACCAAAAAACGTATAATGAACAGACGATCTTTACGTATGAGTTACTTGCTCCTTTCTCACCTGAAACGTTTTTTCTAGATGAAATGCTAGCTCAATTACTCTATCATCATATTGGAGAAGATAAGTATAAACTGTTAAAAAAACGTTATGTCATGCAACATCACGATCAAAAAGGTGAAAATATAACCGTACTATTTAGTGAGGTATTTCAAACCTTTCATCCAAATAACCAGCCGGTAGATATAACTGAGTATTCAAATCGAAATGATGAAATAGAAACACAGGTTGTTGATTTTACATGGATACAAAAGATGCTAGAACAACGTATGATCCCTACCAAAAGTATTCTTACAGCTACCAATAAACGGTTAATTGTGCAAATGATGCAGCTGTATGATTTGGAATCACATGAAATAGAAAAAGGCATAATGTGGGCGCTTTCTGATGAAAATACGTTACATACAGAAGAATTCAAAAATGCCTGTCACGATCTATTTAAATCAAAGTATAACACTGCAACTATTCGATTAGCTGAGAAAGAAGAGTCAAAAGAAAGTAAACAAACAAAAACTGTTCCGCAAACTCAAGAGGAACATCTAGTACAGGAATTAGAAACGATATCACCAAAGCAGTTATTGGAAGACCTTTCGAGTGGAAATCATGCTTCAGAACAAGATATGCGTGTAATCCGAGAAGTCATGACTACACAAGGACTACCTTCGCCGGTAATGAACGTACTAATTCATTTTGTGCTACTTCAATCAAATATGAAACTATCAAAAGCGTATTTAGAAAAAATTGCTAGTCATTGGTCAAGAGCCAACCTGAAAACAGCAAAAGAAGCGATGGTCTTTGCTAAAAAAGAAAGAAATCGATACCAACAGAAAAGTTCAACTAGCAATAAATCTTCGTTCGCTAAAAGTTATTCAAATGAAGTTATACCAGATTGGTTTAAGGATCGCAAAAAAAATAAAGTAAAAGAAATGCCTAAAACTAATTCGATAGATGCTGCTAAAGAGCAAGCAGAGATGGAAGAACTATTGAAAAAGATATCAAGTAGCAACAAAAAATAATCATTTCCAAGGATGATGGCTATGAAACCAGTCCAATCAGCATTAAAAAAGTGGATGAATGAGAATAAAAACTTCAAAGAGAATTACATGAAAATTAGAAATGAAGTTTTAGAGGATCCTGAAATTAAAGAATTTCTATTTCTTCATCCAGAGCTTTCGAAAAAAGAAATAGACAAAAACTTAATAAAATTATACGAGTACAAGACGCAGTCAAAGCAGTGTGATAAATGCAAATCGCTTGGAAGTTGCATTAATATGTTAAATGGATACTCTCCGATTCTTAAAACAGAAAACAATGAGATCCATTTACAATATGAGAAGTGTCATAGCAGAGTTAGTGTTGAAAAACAAAAAGAACAGCAAAAGTTAATTCAAAGTCTTTATATGCCTAAGGAGATTTTGGAAGCTTCGACCGATGCAATTGAAACTGATCCTGCTAGGAAGAAAGCGTTAATGGAAATTGCTCAATTCTTAGAAAATGCAAAGTCTGGGCTTCCGCCAAGAGGATTGTACTTCTACGGTCCATTTGGGGTTGGGAAAACATACTTCCTTGGTGCAGTAGCCAATCGATTAAAGGAAGAAAAAATTTCTTCTATGATTATCTATATGCCCGAGTTTGTTCGAGAGATTAAAGCTTCACTAAAGGATGATTCGATCAATACGAAAATCGAATACTTTAAGAAAGCGGAAGTATTGATGATCGATGATATCGGAGCGGAATCACAATCTGCCTGGTTCCGTGATGAAATACTTGGTTCGATTTTACAATACCGTATGATGGAAGGTCTGCCTGTATTTTTTACTTCCAACTATAGTTTAGATCAATTGGAGGAACAGCTTGCAAAGACAAATAGGGGTGCAATTGAAACTGTAAAAGCAGGTCGAATCATTGAACGGATTAGACAAGTTAGTAAAGAGGTTCAGATTTTAGGAGAAAATCGTAGACATTCCTAGATTTTATCCGTCTCGGGTCAGTACCCATTGTCGACTTTCGCTCCGTTCAATCGCTTCTGTACAAGTACGACATAGTAATTACGTAGTTGTATTGGCTTCTAACAATTGAGGTAAGCGGAC
This sequence comes from Virgibacillus sp. GM2-2, assembly GCF_055329585.1. Lineage (NCBI taxonomy): Bacteria > Bacillati > Bacillota > Bacilli > Caryophanales > Bacillaceae > Virgibacillus > Virgibacillus sp. GM2-2. The sequence goes on from NZ_JBUZWC010000008.1 coordinate 116,094, forward strand.
ACCAAAGCCCTTATTAGGGCAAAAATAGGTTGAATGCGACTGTTACACAGGATCCGTTATCCAGTCAAAAAGTAGCAATTTATAATGTTTTTACCTAAATAAGGTATCCTATGTCCACCTAACCCATAAAACATGCCCGAAAAGTAAAAATAGCGAATTCTGTGTCCGCTACCTTGCAGTATGATCCAGGAAGAGAGACCTCGTCCAGCGTATTCTTATTGGACATAGCGGCAACTAGCCCTTTCTTATGAAAACTACCAAATAAAATTTATGGTAGTTTTTTTCTTTATTCATCTTTTCATCATTCTTTCCATATAATGTATCAGCTTGGTTTTTGTGAGGGTGAGACGTATTGCTGGATATTTATATGGAGTCAGACAAAGAAGTAATTAGTTTTTGTGAATCATTATTTCAGATCAACAAAAAGATTGAATTGCATTGGAAAACACATGACGAATGGGGGAATCACTTACAAATTCAAATTGAAGAAGTCGATGAAGCATCGCTCGATTCAATAGCAAGAGCGCTAGTGGACGTTTTTATGCTTCATCGGTTATCAGGTATGATTCGAACAGTTATTCAGGATGTTTATTATTATACAAACAGCGACGAAATCGATAAGATATTGGACTTAACTCACTGGATTATAACGGGTGGGGATGATGAAAACATAGATACAACAGGAACGGAAGACCCGGATTTATTCTTAGAATCATTGTTTATTACCATGATTAGAAACGCTTGTACCGTTCATTATGATTCGTTAGTGATGTTTCGCATCGCTCCTTTTAAAGAATTAATAAAATGTTATACTGGACTAGCCATTGACGAGTTAAAACGGGAAGAGGACCATCAATCATTTGTAAATGCATTAAGAGAATATATTTCTAAGAAGCGGGCAGTATTTCCAACTGTGTATATGATACAAGGTGAACCCTTTTCATTTTTTGACGCGAACGGTAAACGTTTTTCGAACATGGAATTACAAATGATTATGCAAAAGGAGCCGCTATATATTGTTGGGTTAGATAGCAATGAAAAAAACTTGTCTCCACTAATTGCTATGGCACCTGAGAATATAAAAATATACGGAGATAATCCTGTTGAACCGAAAACACTAACAATAATCAATGTGTTTCAAGAAAGGGTTGAATTTGAACCATTAAATAATTTTCCTTTTCCACAGTATTTAAAAAAATTGTAAGTTGGGCTTGAATTTTGTACATCAAGGCGCTATAATACTTTTTATATACTTTAATACTTATTTTGTAATGATAAGGACATGATCATTCGATCTTAGTACAGAGTAGAGAAGGAAGCCATCGGCTGAAAGCTTCCTCACGTACAACGAATGATTACCACCTTTGAACTCTACGGTTGAAATGTCGAGTAGGCTGTAGCGTATATCTGCGTTAAAGATCAATGAAGCCGTGAATGTATTTTTACGGAAATTAGGGTGGAACCACGTGACCAACGCTCGTCCCTTTGCAATTAGTGCAGAGGGATGGGCGTTTTTTAATACGGAAAAAAGGAGTGTTAACAAATGGAAAACATCGCAATCATCTTCCCAGACGGAGCTAGTAAGGAATTTCCTAAAGGAACTACTGGGGAAGAAATCGCATTCTCTATCTCACCAGGTTTAAAAAAGCAAGCTTTAGCAATAAAGTTAGACGGTAAATTGGTTGATTTGCGTCGAGAGCTTTCTGAAGGTGGGGAAATTGAAATTATTACCTACAAAAACCAAGAAGGTATTGAGGTAATGCGCCATTCAACAGCCCATTTATTGGCTCAAGCAATTAAACGCTTATACAAAAATGTAAAGTTTGGTGTTGGTCCAGTTATTGAGGAAGGTTTTTACTATGACATGGATTTGGAAGAATCAATCACACCGGATGATCTACCTAAAATCGAAAAAGAAATGCAACGCATCGTTGATGAGAATCTAGAAATTGAGCGTATAGAAGTTTCTCGAAATGAAGCGAAAAAGATGTTTCAGGATATTGGTGATGATTTAAAACTTGAATTAATTGATGCTATTCCAGAAGATGAACAAGTTACTATTTATAAACAAGGAGAGTTTTTCGACCTATGTCGAGGGGTACATGTTCCTTCTACTAGTAAAATTAAGGCATTTAAACTGCTAAGTATATCCGGTGCCTACTGGCGTGGAGATAGCAACAATCAACAATTACAACGTATTTATGGCACAGCATTTGAAAAGCCAGGTCAGCTTGAGGAATACTTGCAGTTACTAGAAGAACGAAAAGAACGTGATCACCGTAAACTTGGTAAAGAGCTTGAGATTTTTACAGTTTCACAAAAGGTAGGTCAAGGTTTACCATTATGGCTGCCTAAGGGTGCGACTATTCGTCGTAATGTTGAACGATATATTGTAGATCTTGAGGAGCGTTTGGGCTACGATCATGTATATACTCCAGTACTTGGTAGTGTAGAACTGTACAAGACTAGCGGTCACTGGGATCATTATCAAGATGATATGTTCCCAACAATGGAAATGGATAATGAGGATTTAGTTTTACGTCCAATGAACTGCCCACATCATATGATGGTTTATAAGAATCAGCTTTACAGCTATCGTCATTTGCCAGTACGGATAGCGGAACTTGGTACCATGCATCGCCATGAGATGAGTGGTGCGCTTGCTGGATTACAGCGTGTACGTGCTATGACTTTAAATGATGCACATATCTTTGCTCGCCCTGACCAATTGAAAGACGAATTTATTCGGGTTGTTGAACTGGTACAGAAGGTTTACGAAGATTTTGGTATCAACGACTATTATTTCCGTCTTTCGTACCGTGATCCAGAAGATAAGGAAAAATATATTGATAATGATGAAATGTGGGAAAAAGCACAAGCAATGTTAAAGGAAACAATGGAAGAAATGAAAGTCGATTATGTGGAAGCAGAAGGAGAAGCAGCTTTTTATGGCCCTAAGCTTGATGTACAAGTAAAAACAGCTCTAGGTAAAGATGAAACACTGTCAACTGTTCAAATTGATTATCAGCTGCCAGAGCGTTTTGATTTAACGTATATCGGAGAGGACGGAAAAGAGCATCGTCCAGTAGTTATCCATCGTGGAGTTGTTTCTACAATGGAACGCTTTGTAGCCTTCTTGCTTGAGGAATACAAAGGTGCATTTCCAACTTGGTTAGCGCCAGTTCAAGCAAAAATTATCCCTGTATCACCGAATGTTCATTTGGACTACGCGAAAAAGGTAGCCGATCAACTACGCCTACAAGGAGTTCGTGTTGAAGTTGATGAACGCGATGAGAAGATAGGTTACAAAATACGTGAAGCACAAACACAAAAAATTCCTTTTGGATTAGTAGTAGGCGACAATGAAATGGAAGAAAACGCAGTAAATGTACGTCGTTATGGTGAAAAGAATTCAGAAACAATTAGCCTGAATGAATTTGAACAATTAATTTGTGGTGAGATTAATAGCAAAGCTTTACGTAAGTAGCTCTTTTAACTTTACCTACTTTTATGCATATGCTATAGTAGTTAAAGTTAACGAACTTTTATCTATATGAGGGTTGTTTGACATAGCCCTTTTTTAATGATATAGTTTAAAAGTTGATAAAAATTAAATGATCTGAGACAAGTAGAAGCACCCGCTTCTCACCTGTTCAACGCAAAGATGCAGTTGGCTGGTTTTCTAACTTCTTTAAATAAACGATTAAAGTCGTGTGGGTGCATATAGTGTGCCCACATTTTTTATTGTCCACTTGTCAATGAAGGATCAGAAAGACTTTACACTATTATGGAGGTGGCTTTTTATTAGCAAAGATATGAATGTCAATGACAAAATTCGTGCAAGAGAAGTACGTCTTATCGATTCAAACGGTGATCAGCTTGGGGTAAAATCACGTCAAGAGGCATTAGAAATTGCTCAAACTAGAAATTTAGACTTAGTATTGGTAGCACCTAATGCAAAACCACCTGTTTGTAGAATCATGGACTATGGAAAGTATCGATATGAGCAACAAAAGAAAGAAAAAGAAGCTCGTAAAAAACAAAAAATCATTAATGTGAAAGAAGTACGTTTCACACCAGGAATTGGCGAGCATGATTTTGTTACGAAACTAAAGAATGCACGGAAGTTCCTTGAAAAAGGTGATAAGGTAAAGGCAGCTGTTCGTTTTCGTGGCCGTGCCATTACTCACAAAGAACTTGGTCAAGAAGTATTAGACCGGTTAGCTGATGAATGTAAAGATATTTCAACGGTTGAATCAAAGCCGAAAATGGAAGGTCGTAATATGTTCATTATGCTTGCACCAATAAACGAAAAATAAAGTAATGTACCAATCAAGGAGGAAAACTACATGCCTAAAATGAAAACCCACAAAGGTTCTCAAAAACGCTTTAAAAGAACTGGATCAGGAAAATTAAAACGTTCACATGCTTACACAAGCCATATGTTTGCACATAAATCACAGAAACAAAAACGTAAACTTCGCAAAACTACATTAGTTTCTGCAGGTGACTATAAGCGTATCAAAGCAATGCTTCCAAAGTAATAAAAGACAATCTATGAAATTAAACTAAACGGATATACAATGATAGTGATTTGTATTAGGAGGGAATTAATATGCCACGTGTAAAAGGTGGAACAGTAACGCGTAGACGTCGTAAACGCGTATTAAAACTAGCAAAAGGTTATTATGGTTCAAAACGCACGCTATTTAAAACAGCGAAGCAACAAGTAATGAAGTCAGGTCAATATGCTTATCGTGACCGCAGACAGAAAAAACGTGATTTCCGTAAATTATGGATTACACGTATTAATGCTGCAGCACGTATGAACGATATTTCTTACAGCAAATTAATGCACGGATTGAAGCTTGCTGGTATTGAAGTAAATCGTAAAATGTTGTCAGATTTAGCAATCAATGATGAAAAAGCTTTCGGACAACTTGTAGAAAAAGCAAAAGCTGCTGTAAAGTAACAGTAAGATTTGATTAGTTTACAGCAATAACTGAAAAGAAATAATACAAGCACAAGAAATGGTCAACTTTATGAAGTTGATCATTTTTTTGCATTGATAGGAAGACTATTGCCTACTTCAACAAAGGTTACATAAGTTGAAGGGAAATACGAAGTAGTGAAAATTTAATTTAGCGTTCTAGTAACTGCTATGTTAATTTCCGCTGCGGAAAGCGTAGTGTATTTCTGGAGTGATTATTATGCACCAGATTAGTTCGCACTTTACGGATACTGAGAGAAAACATTCACTCATTAATGAAATTAAGCCTACCTAGTAGGAAAACTATTATAAGCGGACACCAGAGACCTTATTTGAACAAAATTAGGGTAAATGGGCTTGTTCGCGGACAGAGGAAACCTTATTTAGTAAAAAAAGCCAGATTTCAACCTGTTATTACCTAAATAAGGCATCCTGTGTCCTCTAAACCCGTAAAACAGGTGTAAATAGTAAAAATAAGGGCTTCTGTGTCCGCTACGGGTCTAGGTTTAGGTGTTCATAGGCTCTACCTTTCCATAACAGTTTTTATGGATTCAGTATCAAATTATCATCGTAGGAAGAAGGCAAAAATAATGTTCCTTACACTTTATTTAGCAATTATATCCATTTTTTCATTTATTCTAATGGGAATAGATAAAAGAAGAGCAGTTAAACAAAAATGGCGCATTGCAGAATCAACCTTATGGATGACTGCGATAATTGGAGGATCACTTGGTTCACTAATCGGTATGCGTGTATTTAGGCATAAAACCAAACATCGAGCATTTACAATTGGCATACCATTTTTGTTAATTATTCAAGTCATCAGTTTAATTATTATTTTGCAATTGTCATAAAGGCTCGTCTTATGTCATATACATGTACCAAGTGGTTCGATTTACATGCTGTTACAGAATGGTGTAGGCAGGCAAAGGAGGCATGGTATGGAACTGTTTGGCAGTTATTTAATGGCGGTGGTTGAAACAGGTGGAATATTTGCACCACTATTGTTTATTAGCTTTCATTTACTTCGTCCGTTGTTTTTTCTACCAGTGGTGTTTATATGTATTTCAGGAGGAATTTTATTTGGAGCAGTCGCCGGTACAGTATATTCGATTATAGGTATTACATTATCCAGCATCGGGTTTTACGGATTTATTCGATGGATGCCAAAAACATTTAAAAAGCTTGTTTACCTAAAAGGGAAACTAATCGGAAAGCATTCAGAGTTAACAACATCTCAAGTGGCAATTCTTAGATTAGTTCCTTTCATTCATTTTCATCTGTTGTCACTTTGTTTAATTGAAATATCGCAAGGATTTAAGGATTACACGAGATCTTCATTATTATCCAATATTCCATTGGCCTTTGTTTATACCTCAATTGGAAAATGGATATCCAATTTATCCCCAACGTATATCATTATTTTATTATTAGCATTACTACCTCTTATATATTTTCTGAGAAGAAAAGAAGTTATTATAAAATGGAATGATTTTTTTCCAGTCAGAACCTAAAAAAGGAATCCATAATCGGATTCCTTTTTATAATTGTTATATCCGGCGTCAATATCATTCCATTTGGGTTAAAACTAGTTCGCTTATTGGATGTTTCCATTCAATTTTAGCGTACGGGTAGCGCAACAATATTTCTTTTTCAAGAAAATATAAATCTTCCCGCTCAAATCCTTTTAGTTCCAATGGTTCATGGACAAACACGTGAATTGTTACTACTTCAAATGCCTGATCAGTAGTACCGAGATACTTTTCCCCTTCAAAAGAACATCCTTTATACACGAATTGAAAGTTTTTCTTACTATTATCCGGTTGATCCAAAAAATAAAAATCTTCATTTGCTTTGGCAACTTGTAATTTTCTTTTTGGATTTCGATAATACTGATAAAATGTATAGACGAGAATAATAATAGAAATTATAATCAATATCCGAAACAATAGAATAATCATCTTTATCCGTCCCTTTGAGAGTTATTATTCCTTTATACGTTACAAAAGAGAAACAGGTTTCACTTTTTATTCGTTTTTCATGATACAATTTTAGTAAAACAGAAATGGGGTAACAAATTGGACTGGACAAAATTATTTTCCATGCAACAGGAACTAGATCGCCATATAGAAGAAAATCATAATGTTGATAAGACGACAATTTTTGATTCCAAGTTTCTTGCTTTGCTCGTCGAATTAGGAGAGCTCGCAAATGAAACACGGTGCTTTAAATTTTGGAGTACAAAAGCTGCAAGTGATAAAGAAACGATTCTAGAAGAATATGTTGATGGGTTACATTTTATATTATCATTAGGATTAGAAAAGGGCTATCGTTATGAATCGCGCTATAACTCTATTTCCAAAGAAGATCCTACACGTCAATTCAATCAAATGTTTAGTCTTTGTGTAAAATTTCAAGAAGAACCAAGTCTCTCAAACTACACGAATATGTTCGAGTGCTTCTTAGACTTAGGCACTGTACTTGGATTTGATGAACAGGAGATTATGGGTGCATATCATAAAAAGAATGAAAAAAATTATGTGCGACAAGAACAAGGTTACTAGTAAATGTTTTGTTATTTTTCTAAATAAAGTTATAATTGAAAGTGGATTCTACAAAAGGAGGCTATTATACATATGGCAAAATTAGATGAAACACTTACCATGTTTAAGGATTTAACCGATGCTAAAGGTATTCCCGGAAATGAAAAAGAACCAAGAGAAGTAATGGAAAAGTACATTAAACCATATGCGGATGAAGTGTACACCGACAATCTAGGTAGTTTAATTGCTAAGAAAACTGGTGACGCTAACGGTCCTAAGATTATGGTTGCGGGTCATTTGGATGAAGTTGGGTTTATGATTACACGAATTGATGATAAAGGATTTCTATACTTCCAAACAGTCGGCGGCTGGTGGGGACAAGTTATGCTTGCTCAACGTGTTACGATTATGACAAACAAAGGTGACGTAACGGGGATCATCGGTTCACAACCACCTCATGTACTATCACCTGAGGCTCGCAAAAAGCCAGTAGAAATTAAGGATATGTTCATTGATATTGGTGCATCAAGTAGAGAAGAAGCACTTGAATTTGGTGTAAAACCAGGTGACTCTGTTGTACCTTACTTTGAGTTTACCCAAATGAAAAATGAAAAAATGCTGTTAGCTAAAGCATGGGATAACCGTATTGGTTGTGCAATTGCTATTGAAGTATTAAAGCAATTAAAAGGAACAAACCATCCAAATGTTGTGTATGGTGTTGGTACTGTACAAGAAGAAGTAGGCTTACGGGGAGCTAAAACCTCAACTCATGCAATTAAGCCAGATATCGGATTTGCTGTGGACGTAGGAATTGCAGGGGACATGCCAGGTGTATCGGATAAGGATGCAGACAGTAAGTTAGGAGCAGGACCACAGATCATTTTGTATGATGCATCAATGATATCGCATAAAGGTGTTCGTGACTTTATCATTGAAACTGCTGATGATCACAATATTCCATATCAGTACGCAACAATTGCTGGTGGTGGAACAGATTCAGGCTCCATTCATTTAACTGCAAATGGCGTTCCATCATTATCTATTACTGTTGCAACACGTTACATTCATTCTCATGCAGCGATTTTACACAGAGACGATTTTGACAATGCTGTAAAATTGATTGTAGAAACAATTAAAAAATTAGACAGTAATAAAGTCAACGAGATTGTATTATCATAAATAAAAAAACAGTAGCCGAAAATTGGCTACTGTTTTTTATCCCCTTTTATCGGGTCCCCTTGATAAAACTATCCAAATATGCAATTCGCGCAACTATCATTCACAGGGTGGAACAAGGGGCTGACTGGATGAAATTTCACTTTATGCTAAATAACTGTTCATTACTTTTTTAACATAGTTTTGTGTTTCTTCATATGGTGGTATACCTTGGTATTTGTCAACATTACCAGGTCCAGCATTATATGCTGCAAGCGCTAATTCAATATTCCCGTTGTAACGGTCCAGCATTTGGCTTAAGTATTTTGTCCCGCCTTTAATGTTTTCAGATGGATTAAGAGGGTTCGATACCCCAAGTCCTTTAGCAGTCAGAGGCATTAATTGCATCAACCCAAGTGCACCGGCATTGCTTCGTGCGTTTGCTTGATAACCCGATTCTGCTTTTATAACAGAATGAATTAATTTTTCATCTATTCCATATTTGTTTGCATATTGTGTTATTAACGCATTAAATTGTGTTGGTGCTGTTGTACTATCCGTTGTACTAACAGGATTGTATGTATTGATAAATGGAGGACTTTGAACATTATTATATAATTGAAAAGCTTGTTGTTTTGATTCTGCTTGCTGTATTTTATTTTGTAGTAATTGTTTAAATGCCAAGTCTACTAAAGGAGAATTATACGACATAGAGTCATTGCCTGAAGACATAATCGACATCGCTTGAAATTTAATTAGATTCTGCAAATCTTTTACTTCCATAAATAAGATTCTCCTTTCACTATAGTATCTATTTTATCCGTAATGGTTAATAGATGCAATAAGATTTTAGCCCACATTAAGAGGCAATAAAATTACAGTTAAAAAAGTAAATCAGGATTTTCCGAGTGTTTTTTAACTATGTATTCAATTTGATCAGCTATTCAGTAGGGAAAGTGAAAATTCCGTACCAGTGAAGTGACACATTACAATACTTGTGGATTTACTCCAGCTTCCTCTAAGACAGATTGATAGAAGGTGTCTTTGCCAATACATAAAATCCGATCACAAACACGCATAATCTCATCCATATCATGCGACGTGAATAGTATCATTGTCCCGTTCTCTTGAGCAACTTTTTTCAAATACGTTCCAATTTCATTCTTAGACTTTAAGTCGATTCCGACGGTCGGCTCATCCAACAACAAAAGCTCAGGATCTTGAATAAGGCTTATAGCAATGTTTAATTTCCGCTGCATCCCACCAGATAAGCTCTTTACTGGCTCTTCCCATTTTTCTAATTTCATATCTAGACATAATTGATGTAGCTCCTCGGTAGATTTGTTATTCGAGCAAAGCTTTTCAAAAAAGCGCATATTTTCTTTTACCGTTAAATCTTCCCATATAGCTATTTCTTGGGGAACAAATCCAATTTTCTTTCTAACACCTTTGATGTCTTTAGTGTATAGGAACGATTCCAAAGAAATGGAACCACTACTAGGTACAGAGAGTGTTGCTAACATTTTCAGCAAGGTAGATTTTCCAGCCCCATTTTCACCAACCAGTCCGACTATTTCACCACGATTTAGGCTGAATGATATATTGTTAACGATGTTGTTTTTCCCGTAAGACTTCGAAAGTGATGACACGCTAAGCATGGTATCGCTCCTTTCTTCTATACCAAATAGTAATAGCTATAAGTAAAAATAGTGGCCAAAAATTTAAGATATCACCTGTTAACAAAGGGTTTAGTGGGTTAATTAATTGAATCCATGGCAAGTTAGCAGTAAACCCGTCAGTTGGTAGTATTGCACCACTTCCAATCATGGCAAGTAGTGAAATCGCAAAACATACAACGTAGTAACGAAATATATTGTTGTACAATAAAGAAAGTAAAAATCCGCCCAATAGAAGCGTGAATCGATAAATTAATAATCCAATAAGAAACGATAAATTGACTTCCAAATTATAAATAGATTGAAAAACAAACACTGTTATAGCGTCCAATATAATCATAATCACACTATAAATGAGCAAGCTTAGTATCAGGAAGCTTTTGAATCGTACACGCATAAATGCAAACCTTGGCAAGACAGGTGACTGATGTTCTTTTACAACCCAGTCAAAGAGTAGAAGAGTAGATAGCAAGCTAAACACACCCCAAATCCCCCATATGTTCCATAAGCGAAAGGTTTCTGTTGATTGTTGATCTACCTTTGTAAAGGAAAAAGAGGTGTTTAATAAATTTTCATCTTTCTGGATTTCTTTACTCTTTGCAATAATTTGCTCCCAGGTCCAACCCTTATCAGATTGATAAGAAGCAGCAAGTTCTTTGATAATAAGAGCTGTTTTAGAGCGACCTGTTTCCTGTTGGACGTATGAAATAATCAATTCTTTGACAGGTGTATATGCGAATGATTGCTTAGTTTGATAACTCGTAATAATATCATTTCGCTTACCAGCTTGAACCTGAGATGAAAATCCTTCTTCAATTACAAAAACACTGTCTAATTCATGCTTCTTTAACTGATATAGTGCAACATCTTCTGGTAGTTTACTAATTGTAATAAAGGAAGTAGACGAAATTTCATTTACTAATTCCTGTGTTATATCGCTATTTTCCTTCGTTACTATACCTACGGGAATCTTGCTATCTTCTTGGACGGTAGTGATAAGGGAGGTAGTACCAATCGATGCAAGTAACGGTAACATTAGCCAGAAAAGTATACTAAACCAATGCTTTTTCATATGTAAGAGTCGTGCCTCTAGTATGTTTTTCATCGTGAAACACGCTCCTTCCATAAACTAATCCCGCCAAAGATAAATACACCAATAACTCCGAAAGACAGAAGCGGAATGTAGTCGACATAAACCCTATTATTCACGATTATTTCCTGTAGCCAATAAAGTGTTTGATGTGAAAAAACGTATGGTAAAACATCTTGGAAATAGTATGGAAAATAAAGGCTAGGTACAATAGCTCCACTCAGTAATAAACAAACACCTATGTAAAAAGAGTGGATTAGTAGACGAAGTCTTGCAGCACGTATCATAACTTCAATAATAGCTAAGCCAATTAAAAATATAAAACTATATATAAGGAACAGCAATCCAATTTTGACGTAATCGCTAGCATATAATTCGTTTTCAAAATATGTAAAAAAACAAAGTAACGGTATAAGGATTAATACCATTGAGCCAACTATTGAAATGATGATTTTAGCAATAATTTGTTGAGAATGGGTAACATTATACAGCCGCATACGACTCATCATTCGATTGCTTTCCTCTTTTGAAAGAATTGAATAAAATGACAGTAACCATACTGACAGAACAATGAATATTCCAGCGAGACCATAGTATTTGTACGTGGAATTCGTAACGTGGTTTGTTAATGTTTCTTCATCAAGAATTTTATCTTTTCCCAACGTGTAGAAAACAAAATCTGTAAACTGCTTGTACAGAAAGTCATTCCGTGTTTGATCATCCATAGGTAATTTTTTTGCGTAGTAATTCATGGTCAATATATTAGCTTGTGCAGATTTTATATGTCTTGAGACACTTTCAATTAACTCTTTTACTAAGTAACTATCTAATGGTTTATTAGGATTTCCTACGATGTTTACTGTTACGGAATTACCATTATATAAATCGCTAGTGAAACGAGTCGGAAAAATAATATATGCACTTAGGTCATTGTTTTCCAGTTTCTTTTCGGCTTTTTCATCTGTCATAACATTTATTTCAATAAAATTACTTAACTGAGACGACTCTTCTAATAGCTTAACAACCATTTTAGTTTCTTCTGATTGATCTTTGTCCACCAATCCAACTTGGATGACAGAATGATCTTCTGGGGTAAAAAAAGTAACAATACTATAAGCTGTTAATCCAACGAGAACAATAGGAAACAGAAAAAGCAGAGGAAGTGTAGCCCACTTCCTCTGCAATTGTTTACCATTATTTTTTATAAACAGATATATGTGATGAAAGAAAATCATTGTTCATGCACCCGTTTCTTAGAATCCGTTAAGATTTCCGCCCATAACTCCCATTAACCATTGTTGAAATTGTGGAGCTACTTCCATTTGGAAATATTGCGCTATCTCATTTACACTCATTCCACCAATATCCTTAACTTCAGGATCTTCTGGAACTTCTACTTGTTTAATTAATTTTGCTTCTTTACCAATTTCTAGGCTGACCATGTTCTCTGGCATGCCTGGAACTTGCAGGTCTAGCGTATTTTCAGAATTCATGCTGTCTTCCTTGTAAGTTGCATTACCAGTCCAATGTAGACTTCCTTGATCTTGACCTGTCTTCAAGGTAAATACTCGTTCAAAATCTCGTTTACCGTCAGTTAATGTAGAGGATCCTTCGTAAGTAAATTCACCGTCACCAGTAACTAGTTTAATAGTATCCTCTGCTTTGTTGTCCTTCCATGATAGATCGCCAGATATAGTCATGGTTGATTCTTGATCATTTTCAACGCTTGCAAATTCGTAGTTAAATGTTTGATTCGTTTTTCCAAGCATTTGTGTACCATTAATCTTAAGTGTTATCAACTGATCCTCTGACGGTCCCATTGTAATAGAAAAATCACGTTTTACGATTAGGTCATCGTTCACCCAAATTGTTGATGTAAATCCATCTGGAATTTGGAATGTTTCTAGTGCTTTAATACCTTCTTTTAAGCCAGTTTCAAATTCTTCTACCATCTTATCGATATCGTTTTGAAGTGATGGAGAGAGGTTCGAACTAGAAACTCCTGCTCCAAGCGATGACACGGCAAGCTGTTCACGAATAATTTCTTTTAGTCGCTTATCGTCTTTCATTTTTTCCATCGTTGTTACTAACAAATCTTTGAACTGTTTTTCAGTTAAATGAAATGTAATTTTTTCTGCATCAACTGATTCACCATTTACTTTTACAGATTCATTTGTTGCTTTGAATGCATCTTCTGGAAGATTATTATAAATCATTTCTAGGTATTCTTTCTTTAAGTACTCAGCATCTTCTTCAGACAATAGCTTTGTATTGTTAAAAAATGTATTGAAATCTACCTTCTCTTCACCTGTGTAAATTGTTGGGTCGATCTCATGTAGAAGCTTACCTACATCGCCTTCTTTAATTTGCAGCAGTTCTTGAAGAAAAGGAAGCTCGACTAACAATTTTTTTGATGTTAGATAAACGTTTAATCCTTCTATCTTGATGCCGCCAAATTCGCCACTTATCTTCGTAGCCATTTTCTTTTCTTTCCGGTCAATTGCATTATTAATGGTCACCGTTGAATTGTTAATAATTTGGGCAGGCCCGAATGCATTTAAGCTTGCAGACGGATCATTAAATGTTCCTGCTAACTCAAGAGTAGTTTCTGTTGGATTTTCTTGAACTTTCTCTTGCCATTCTAGTTCTGGTTCGAAACGATTTTCCATCTGTTCAGTAACTGCTTCTATGCTATTTTTTTCTGCCAAGAAATATTTCTGTTTATCAGACATATTTAAAAATACAAAAGCAGCAACGCTTCCACCAACTACTAATAATGCTGTTATAATGAAGATTAAGAATTTTTTAGAAGTGCCTTTTTTACCGTTGTTGCTTGAAACGTATTCATCCATGTAACAAAACCTCTTCCTTTTCTTAATTAGGGTGTAATGATATGTATGATAAGACTACTTATTGAATTACAACCTTTTCTATAAATTCATTTTACCTTGCAATAAAAAATAGTCAATATGTTCCATAACCAGGGAGAAATTAATTAGTTCTTAAGACCTTAAAATATCTTAAATTAAAGATAATAAACAGTGATTAATTACCTATATAAATGGAAATATATGTATTTTATTTTTCTTTATTATTTATTTTACTGAAAAGTGTCGAAAAAAAAAGAAAGTAACAGGACTTTATAGCTATTTTTTATTAGAAAAGCGCAAGCGCCTGTTCAGCAACGTACAAACTGGAGCACTTCGAAATGAGATAAAGGAAACACGGTGAGGAACGAACCGATGTTGACTTATCACAGTGGAGGAGTGTGAAGTTTGCTAGTTGCTGGGCGCTGGAGCTAGACAGACTTTCGAGATATTTCTTAATTACACAAAAAAAGATAGATGCTTGTTTGTGGCATCTATCCTTTTACATTATTCTGTAGTAATATTTTTTACACCTTGTTCTAATGCATCGATCATTTCCTTCTTTTCATCATCATTTGATTCTTTCCAAATGAGTTCGAATAAGACGCCTAGACCAGGAAGCATTTTTTCTTCTCCGTTTTGGATGGCATCCACAATTGTTGCCTCAAGTTGTTCTTGATTATTTGTAGCTATATTACTTAATATTGCTTTTCGAAGATTCAAATCCATAATTTTCACTCCTCAAATAGTTTTAACTATAAATAGTTTGACCTACATAGTTTGAAATATGTATGATAACTGTATAATTAATAGGGCTTATTTTGTGAAATTTGTTCCTCAAATATCCGCCACAGACATCATGTGGTCACATAGCAGTTTGTTAAAAACAACAATCTTTTGGAAAAAAACAATTAAAGGTGCGATTGTATGATAACTTCAGTTCAGAATGCCCAGGTGAAAAAGTGGGCAAAATTAAAAATGAAAAAATTCCGCGTGAATTCAGGGCTATTCCTAGTTGAAGGGGAACATCTTGTCCTAGAAGCTGCTACTAGTGATTGGGAGATCGAAGAAATAATCGTGGAGGACGGCTATGCTATAACAAACAATCTTGAAGAATATAGCTGTACGATTGTTTCAGATAATGTGTTTCAACATATTACCGATACAAAAACACCGCAAGGCATTGCTGCAGTTATAAAGATGAAAGAGCCTGCTTGGTTAGAGGCTGAAAAGGTTCTTTTAATCGATTCCATTCAAGATCCAGGCAACCTTGGTACGATAATTCGAACAGCAGATGCGGTAGGATTTGATGCAGTAGTAATTGGTGATCATTCAGTCGATCTTTTTAACGAGAAAGTGATTCGGGCAACCCAAGGATCACTATTCCATATTCCTGTGTTTCAACGTGAGTTGTCCAAAAAAATATTACGTTTGCAAGAAGAAGGTTTTTCAATTTGGGCAACCTCATTAGAAAATGCAAAGCCCTTTAAGGAAATACCTTTGGATAAAAAGGTTGCTTTATTAGTCGGAAATGAAGGAAATGGTGTTAATCAAGTATTAATAGACCTTGCTGATCATAATGTTATGATTCCGATTCATGGTAAAGCAGAATCGCTAAATGTAAGTATTGCAACGGGTATATTAATGTATCATATTAAAGGGTAGCACTTGCAACAATCTCACATATTATCTATAATAAAAACAAATTATAAACGTAAGCAATGAAAGAGCGCATAATCAATGCATAAATAGAAAAGGGAAGAGATGCCATGGACTGAAAGCATTTCTACTATTTAATTGAAAATGTTTCACTCTGGAGCTGGCACTTAGACCTTGTACTACTCAAGTAAAGGTGTCCCGGATTTGATCCGTTATCAGGCAAGAGTTGGGCAGTTTTTTTATTGCCAACAAGGGTGGTACCGCGAATAACAACCTCGTCCCTTTATAGGACGGGGTTTTTTATATGGAAAAAGGAGGATAACCAAATGAAAGAGGAGCTTGAATCACTTCAACAAGACGCTTTAGAAAAGGTTAAAGAAGTGAACGAATTGAAAGAACTGCAAGAAGTTCGTGTGGCCTATTTAGGGAAGAAAGGATCATTAACAGGAGTGTTACGCGGAATGGGCAAACTTTCGAAAGAAGAACGTCCAGTTGTAGGTGAAATTGCCAATCGTGTACGCGAAACCATTACGGCGGCACTAGATGAAAAGAGTAATTTATTACAGGAACAGGCACTTGAAGAGCAGTTAGCATCTGAAACAATTGATGTAACACTTCCTGGCCGTCCGGTAAATGTTGGTGGTGCACACCTACTAACATCAATTGTGGAAGAAATTGAAGATTTATTTATCGGTATGGGTTATGAAGTAAGAGAAGGCCCAGAGGTAGAAACCGATTATTTTAATTTTGAAGCATTGAACTTACCTAAGGATCATCCGGCTCGTGATATGCAGGATTCATTTTATATTACAAATGAACTGTTATTGCGTACACATACATCACCTGTGCAAGCACGTACAATGCGGGAATTGAATGGAAGTAAACCAGTAAGAATGATCTGTCCAGGAAAAGTGTATCGTCGGGATACCGATGACGCGACACATTCGCATCAATTTACACAAATTGAAGGACTATTCGTTGATAAACATGTTCGAATGAGTGATTTAAAAGGAACACTAGATGTATTTGCTAAGAAATTATTTGGCGCAGATCGAAAAATTCGATTACGTCCTAGCTTTTTCCCTTTTACCGAGCCATCTGTGGAAATGGACATTTCATGTAAGGTTTGTAATGGTGAGGGATGTTCAGTTTGTAAACAAACAGGTTGGATTGAAATTTTAGGAGCAGGTATGGTTCATCCAAAAGTGTTAGAAATGGCTGGCTATGATTCATCTGTGTACTCAGGATTCGCATTTGGGATGGGGCCAGATCGAATTGCCATGTTGAAATATGGAATAGATGATATCCGCCAATTTTACACAAATGATAAACGATTCTTAAAGCAATACCATCAGGCTTAAAGGAGGGAGTAGTAAGAAATGTTAGTATCACTAAATTGGTTAAGAAATTATATCGACATTGGCGATATTAGCCCAGATGACTTAGCAGAAAAAATTACGAAGTCAGGCATTGAGGTTGAAGGAATTGAATATGTCGCTGAAAAAAGCGAAAATGTTGTGGTTGGATATGTTAAAGAATGCGAGCAGCATCCAAACGCCGACAAATTAAACCTTTGTCAGGTAGATGTTGGAGATGAAACATTACAAATTATATGTGGTGCACCGAATATTAAACAAGGTCAAAAGGTCGCTGTAGCAAAACCAAAAGCGGTTTTACCTGGTAATTTTAAAATTAAAAAGGTAAAACTCCGAGGAATTGAATCAAACGGTATGATTTGTTCCTTACAGGAATTAGGAATTGCTGAAAAATATGTACCGAAAGATGTAGCAGATGGAATCTTTGTCTTTCCTGATGAAGTAGAAGTCGGGCAAGACGTAACTTCCTTACTAAATCTAGACGATGCAATTCTTGAATTGGGATTAACACCGAACAGAGCAGATTGTTTAAGTATGATGGGTGTAGTCTATGAAGTTGGTGCGATACTTGATAAGCCGATTAACTTACCAGAAGAATCGTATGTATCAGCAAATGAACAAACAAGCGACTACGTCTCAGTTAAGGTTGATGAGGAGAGGTTAGCCCCGTATTATGGAGCGTTTGTTGTAAAAAATATTACCGTTAAGCCTTCACCGCTATGGATGCGAAATTACTTAATGGCGGCTGGAATTCGTCCAATTAACAACGTTGTAGATATAACAAACTATGTGTTACTTGAATATGGCCAACCGCTACATGCATTTGATTATGATCGATTAAATTCAAAAGAAATTTTGGTAAGAAATGCGAAAGACGAGGAGACAATCGTTACATTAGATGAGCAAGAACGGCAATTATCCAGTGATCATGTAGTTATAACAAATGGTTCAGAACCGGTAGCACTAGCTGGGGTTATGGGTGGAGCCAATACGGAAGTCCATGAAGGAACAACGACTTTATTATTAGAGGCAGCCTATTTTAACCCTACATCAGTTCGAAAAACGGTAAAGGATACAGGACTTCGTAGTGAATCAAGCACACGTTTTGAAAAAGGGGTAGATCCGAGCCGAGTAAAACGGGCAGGAATCCGAGCATGTCAACTTTTTGAAAAGTATGCTGATGGGGTAGTTTTGGCAAACCCTGTTGAGTTTAATGAATTAAGCACAGAAGAAAAAGTAGTAATTATAAATACAGATGAAATCAATAAGAGACTTGGTACGGAAATTGAGCACAAGGAAATTGGGGATATTTTACGAAAACTTCGCTTCGCTTATGAAGAAGAGCAGAATCAATTTCAAGTGACTGTGCCAACTCGCAGAGGGGATATCACTATTTTTGAAGATATGCTGGAGGAAGTAGCCCGTATCTATGGATATGATCTGTTACCTTTCACGCTTCCATCTGGATCTGGTCAAGCAGGAGCGCTAACAAGTAACCAGAAACTAAAACGTGACATAAAAGGTTTTTTACAGGGTGCAGGCTTAATGGAAACAATCACCTATTCGTTGACAAGAGAGGAATATGTCAACAGCTTTATTAGTCCAGAAATAAATGATGCTGTTAAGCCAGTAAAGCTTGCCATGCCAATGAGCGAGGATCATAGTCATTTACGACTAAGTGCTGTTCCAGAATTACTCCATACAGTTGCATATAACAATGCAAGGAACCAAACAGATATTGCTTATTATGAACTTGGATCAGTATTTATTTCAAATGAACAAGTGTTGCAAAACCAACCGGATGAGCAACTCCGTTTAGCTGGAGCTATTTCTGGTCTTTGGCAGGAACATCAATGGCAACAAGAAAAAAAGCCAGTTGATTTTTATGTTGTAAAAGGAATTATCGAAGGATTATTTACTTTCTTAGACATTCCTGTAACATTTAAACAGTCCAAGTTAGCTGACTTACATCCAGGCCGTTGTGCAACGGTTCAACTTGGTGATCAAGTGATAGGTTACGTTGGTCAAGTGCATCCTCGTTTAGAAAAGAAAATGGACTTGAACGAAACGTATATCTTTGATCTGAATTTAGACGTTGTTTTAGACAAGTATTCACATGTTCCTAGTTATAAGGAACAATCTAAATATCCATCGATAGGACGAGACATAGCATTTGTAATGGATGATAAAATCCATGCAGGTGATGTGCAAAAAGTGATTGAAGAAGTCGGTCAACCATTAGTTAAAAAGGTTCATATCTTTGATGTGTACTCGGGTGAGCATTTACCTGAAGGTGAGAAGTCTATCGCATACAGCTTACTGTATCAGGAAGATACACGTACATTAAAGGATGACGAAGTAGAAGAATCATACCAAGCGATTATTGAAGCTGTTAAAGAACAATTTGGTGCGTATGTAAGGTCTTAAAATGATTGTTGGGAGCACCGCTACGGAAAAACATTACGCTTTCCGCGGGCAACGCTTCAGCCTCCTCGGAAGAAAACCACTTCCTTGAAAA
>NZ_JBUZWC010000009.1:0-133115 GCF_055329585.1 Virgibacillus sp. GM2-2
CCGGTTCAACAGGGGTATGAAACGCTTTTCAGAGCAGAAGAACGAAAGAAATCCGGTTCAACAGGGGTATGAAACGCTTTTCAGAGCAGAAGAACGAAAGAAATCCGATTCATCAGGGGTATGAAGTGCTTTTCAGAGCAGAAGAACGAAAGAAATCCAGTTCATCAGGGGTATGAAGTGCTTTTCAGAGCAGAAGAACGAATGAAACCCGGTTCATCATCCTGATGAAGGGCCTTACAACTCAACAGATTAAAGGAAAATCACTTCACCCGGTCGATGAAACGTAATATATAGCAAATTAAGAAAGCTTTTCATGTAACTTATGGATAATGGTAAAATATTTAAGTACATTTTTCTATTATTCATAATAAGCCCATTGGTGAACGCCTACAATTTTATAATTATCTTTCAAAATTTTACTAATTCTTTCCTTTGAATTTACTATTTGACACCAGTCATGAATAGTATTGGTGGTAATCTTATTGTTTGGGAATAAAACTTTATATTCTTCAACACTCCGTAGAACAGCTTTTGGAATTGATTCAGTTTGACCACAAGATTTACATATACATTTTCTTTTTAGAATAGATATGAAAAATGAGCGGCATGTTGAACAAATTATCCCTTTTTTAAGCTGGTTGTAATTATAGGATGGTGTCTGATTATATGGAGATTCAATTAAATGCAATTCCAATAGTTTATCTGCTAATTTCTTGTGTTTTTCATTCAAGTTTGAAGAAGATAGATTATTAAAATGTCTATTAATTTGATTTGAAAAAATAATTGGTTTATCAAGAGGTGCTTGGTATAATGTGAAATTCGGATTTATGAAAACGACGTAGGATGCAATTGGTAGGTTAATACGGTGACTCATAAGTAACTGTGTTAGCAAAGACTCGCTTCTACTGAGCTGATCGAAAGGGTTAACAATTTCAAACTTAGGCTTTTTGTATAGTTTATTCGATTCATAGAAGAAATCCCCGTCATAGTTTTTCACTTCGTAAAAGTAAATTTTTCCTTGGGAAATTATTAGAGTATCTAGCTGGAAAATAGTGCTATTTACCTCAAATAACAAATCATTTAGGATGAAACACTCTGATTGAATCTGATTTGTTATCGAATCAAAATTTTTCTCACCTTCATATCCTTTTTTCAAATTAAGAAAATGTTGCATATCTTTGTTGGTTAATTTCATTCGAGTGTTTAACAATTCAAGTTTAGCTAATTCGTTTGATTTCTTACGTGATTTAATATTCAAGTGACATACTTCCTTTTATTGTTTATAGAAGTTGAGGTTCGCATCTGCAATAGACTCAAGTGGGAGTAAATATTTAGAAGAAAAGCGTAGTAATAGTATTATATAGTTCTATTTTTTCGAGCACAAGTAGAAATTTATCAAAATTAAAATGAAATACAATTGTAATAGCATTTTAATTATCGTGTAAATTTGACTTGTTATCCTATAGGAGGTGAAGTTTATGATTTTTCATAGAAAGTAGGGGAAAAAGTTGAGCAAACTATTAACTGTAATTACCTTAGCAATCATGTTTGTTGTGGGAGGTCTGTTCAGTAGCAATTATAGCTATGCAGCGACGGAGCAAAACATAGATAAAATTCAACAGAATCGGCAAAATATCAATCAGGAATTAACTGAAGCTGAAAAACAAGTTGCGGATTTAATGTCAGAAATTCAACGCATGACCGATGAGATGGAACGCGTAAAACAATCTTTAGAAGATAAACAGGACAACATTGAGAAGACAGAAGAGAAGATTAAAACTACTATAAAAGATATCAGTGTACTCCAAGATGAAATAAAAGTATTAGAAAAAGATATTCAGAAGCGCCAGGAAATTTTAAAGGATCGAATTTCTTCTTACCAGCAAGCTGGTGGTTCGATGAGTTTTATAGAAGTAATTTTCGGTGCAGATAGCTTTAGCGATTTTATTAGTCGAACGAATGCTGTATCCAAGATTACTGAATCTGATGCACAATTAGTAGAAAATCTTGAAAAAGATATACATAAAGTTGTTGAAAAGCAAAATCTTGCTATGAAAAAGCTTGAAGAATTGAATACGATGCGAGCGGAACAAGAAAAGGTTTTAGCACAGATCAATAAAGTAAAGCAACAAAATGAACAACAAAGACAAAACTTGGAAGCTAAGAAACAAGAATTAATAACATTAATTGATAATCTAAAAATAAAAGATAAAAAGCTTGCATCACTTGAGACAGAGGTAAAACAAAAGCTAGAAGCTGCAAAGCAACAATCTCAGGAAAACGAAATGAAAAAAGCTGAAAATGAAACAAAAGTAAGTGCAAAGAAAGTGAATAATTCAAGCGAACAGTCTAAAGAAGTAAGTGAACCTAATCAAGATCAAGAAAAGGAAAAAGATACAGAGAACAAATCATTTACTGTTACCGCGACAGCATACACGATCGAAAGTGCTGGCGGATCTGGTGTAACGTATACTGGAATTGATCTAAGAGAAAACCCCAATGCAAAAGTAATTGCAGTTGATCCAGATGTTATTCCATTAGGATCAGTTGTTCATGTTGAAGGGTATGGTTATGCTATCGCTGGTGATATCGGCGGTGCAATTGGTGGTAAAAAAATTGATGTATATGTACCCACAAGGCAAGCTGCGCTCGAATGGGGAGTGCGTACAGTTAACGTGACTATTCAGTAGTTAGTTATTTAAAATTATTTACCCAAAGTATTTTCTAGCTAATTAGGCTAAACTCTTTCTAGTCAAACTTTCAATCACATATTGATAATTAAAAAGCGGAGATGCGTCTCCGTTTTTTTCGTTTCTCCATAGCATAGTTCTTTTGTAAAAATCAATCGAAATTACAAAGAAAAAGTTCTGATTTTTCGACAAAAAATACGTAAATAACATTCATTTTTCATTCCATTTCTTATATAATGGAATGAAAAGAAGAATAGGAGATTGATAGCTTATGAGGAAAAAACATCTTGGAATAACGGCGCTTTTGGGAACTCTCCTATTAGGTTCGTGTTTGCCAAATAGCATTTCAGCAAGTGATGAAAGTAATGTACATATAGCAGATTTACATACAAAAAGACAAGTAAGTTTACAACCTATAGATGTCAATAAAACGATGAAACGATTTACATTTGATTCTGGGCTAAATTTTGAATACCCAGATGCTGTGCGTGGAATTTATGTAACAGGTCCATCAGCTGGCGGGAAGCGGTTTGATAAACTGTTAAATTTAGTGGAAACAACTGATTTAAATGCAATGGTTATTGACATAAAAGAAGATCATGGCAATTTAACTTTCAAGCCAAAAGAGGGTTCACCTTATGAGGATGTCGGAATTAATTATATCGATGATCCACGTAAATTACTTAAAGTGTTAGAAGAAAAAGGCATTTATCCCATTGCAAGGGTTGTTGTGTTTAAAGATTCTGTTCTTGCTAAAAAGCATCCTCAATGGTCTTTTAAAGAGAATGGAGAAGTTTGGACAAATGGAAAGGGAGAGGCATTTGTTAGTCCTTTTCAAAAAGAGGTATGGAAGTATAATGTAAAAGTTGCCAAAATGGCAGCGGAAATGGGCTTCCAAGAAATTCAGTTTGACTACGTGCGTTTTCCAGAAGGTTTCGAGGATTATGACGAGGTATTAGAATATGACTTAGGGGATTTCAAAAATTCCGAGATTGACAATGTGCAGAGGAGAGTACACGCAGTAACTAGCTTTGTCGAATATGCTCATAAAGAGCTTGATCCGTATGGTGTGGATGTATCTGTAGATATTTTTGGATACGCAGCCACAATTCCTGCAGCACCAGGAATTGGTCAAAACTTCACAAAAATCTCAAAAAATGTGGATGTCATTTCGTCAATGATTTATCCTAGTCACTGGACATCCTACTTCGGTATTGAAAAGCCGGATACACAACCGTACAAATTAGTGTCAGAATATGCAAAAGTTGAAAATGAAGTCTTGAGTAAGCTAGAAGATCCACCAACATCGAGACCATGGATTCAAGACTTCGAAGCACCGTGGTTATATAGTGGACCTACTAAACAGTATGGTAAGGCGGAAGTGGAAGCGCAAATTAAGGCGTTAAAGGAACATGGAATTAACGAGTTTTTGATTTGGAATGCTGGAAACGATTATACAAATAATGTGGACTACACTCCACTTGATAAATAATAATGAACAACACAGGCCAAACTAGGTCTGTGTTGATTTTTTTATATGTTTATAAATATTCAATAGGGGTAAATAAAGAATAAGGTGTGTCTTAATGGGTTAATTTAACAAAACACCGTTTATTCGTTATAATAAAGAGGTGGAAATGGAAGTAACATTGACCATTGAAACTGGACAATCAACGACTACTATAAAACTTAAAGGAGTAGATCAATGAATTGGTATGAAAAGTTAAACAAATATTTCCCTGTTGAGGAAATGAAATCGAAGGAACATATGGACATGCTTCTCAAGGAAAAAGGGGACGTTTACTATAAGGATGAGAGCCCTGATCATGTTCTTATGTACGCAGAATTTGATACATTCATCTTTATTGACTATGTATGGGTATCTGCAAAAACAAGAGGACAGGGAACTGGTCATAAAATAATGGAAAAGTTAAAAGCAAAAGGAAAGCCTATTATTCTAGAGGTAGAACCAGTTGACTATGATGATACAGATACAGAGAAACGCCTTCGTTTTTATCAAAGAGAAGGATTCACCCACGCACAATCCATTGGTTATAATCGCCGTTCACTTGCTACAAATAAAGAGACTCCTATGGAAATATTATATTGGTCTCCAAATGACGATTCCGAAGATGTTATTTTTGAAAAAATGAAGCATATGTATGACCACATTCATACGTATAAGGATGAAGAAATTTACGGGAAAGCTTATCAATCAGCTGATGAAGTGTTAACGTACGACACGGATCGCGATTCTGAAAATATTTTAGATAATTTAAAAAAGCCAGAAAGAGCCTAATTAAAGTACAGCCTCATGTCATTTGCTGGGGCTGTCCTATTATTTTTCTAAAATATTTCAATTAAACTGGTTTAATTGAAAATGAATAAGGGTATGTTATATATAATTATCAACATTTCGTGAACATAAGGATTAAAATTTTACTTTTTTTGCATATACTCTACCTTTCACTTGACAAATGTAGTATACTTATACATATAGGTTATTTAAACTTATTTTAATCTAAGAAGTTTTACAAAGTTCATGAGATACCTAACATATTAGAATGAGGAGTGAAGTTTTTATGGTAACACTTTATACCTCACCAAGTTGTACTTCGTGCAGAAAAGCAAAGGCTTGGCTTGAAGAACACGATATACCGTTCACGGAACGAAATATATTTTCCGAACCTTTATCGTTGGATGAAATCAAGGAAATTTTACGGATGACGGAAGATGGAACAGATGAGATTATCTCTACACGTTCGAAAGTTTTCCAAAAGTTAGACGTAAATATAGATCAATTGCCAATGAAAGACTTATTCCAATTGATTCAACAAAATCCTGGATTATTACGTCGTCCAATTATCCTCGACGAAAAACGTCTGCAAGTTGGATATAATGAAGATGAAATTAGAAGATTTTTACCAAGAACGGTACGAACTTTCCAATTACGTGAAGCTCAACGAATGGTCAACTAATTCTCATTACAAAGAGGAAAATGAAAAACAAAAACGCAGAACCTTACATGTAGGTCTGCGTTTTTGTTTAATTAATTAAGAATCAATAATGTAGCATTCGAATTTCCAATGAAACAAATAACGTTTTGTGGTTGTAGGAAATTCGAAAGGGATTCGTGACAATTTGACAATAAAAGGTAGTGACAAATTGTCCTATTTCTTATAAACTTTAAGCATATTATAATTCTAATGGTTGAAAGCATAATAATCACTAGGGCATTCGCTATTAAATACTTGGCGAATGCCGTGTTTTTCTAAATCTAAAACTGATAGGAAAATATAGGCTTAATGGTTTGGAGTTTGTTTGCACCTATGCATTCGCCATGTATACAAGGTGATAAGCAAAGTTTTTCTAAGAATAATGTATTAATTTCTCTATATATAGGCATTTTAATTTTCAAAACCATTCATTGTCGCATACAATGGGACTATAGAAAAATTTTAACTTTTAGTGAATGGTTAGACATGCATGAAAAAGGGTATATGTTAAATAAACATGTACGTTGGTTAATCAAGATAGATACAGGTGAAGTAATCTCTTCCACCTAACTATTAATAGAAGGGAGAGAAACAACATGGAGATAGAAAGAATTAATGATAATACGGTTAAATTTTATATTTCCTATGTAGATATTGAAGATCGCGGATTTGAACGTGAGGAAATTTGGTATAATCGCGAACGAAGTGAACAGTTATTTTGGCAAATGATGGATGAAGTTAATTATAAAGAAGATTTTAATGTAGATGGACCGCTTTGGATTCAAGTGCAAGCACTAGAAAAAGGGCTAGAAATTATTGTTACCAAAGCGCAGGTATCAAAAAATGGGGAAAGTATTGAACTTTCCACCGAAAATGGCAAGACAATTGACTTATCAGTTGACGAGGAAATTGAAAATATGTTGGAAAACAAATTTGGAAAATCAAGTGATAACGAAGCCGCTGAAGAGGAGCAAGAAGGTAATTTGTCTATCGTGGTAAGCTTTAATGACTTTGAAGACGTAATTCAGCTTAGCCATTACTTCCAAGAAGACACAGATTCATTTGCGGATAGTCTTTACTATTATAATAATCGCTACTACTTCTATCTAGAATTTATTGACGAGTCATTAGATGATGATCAACAAGAAGATATCATTAGTAAGATTTTTGAATTTAGTCATGACACGGATTTAACCATTCACTATTTAGAGGAGTATGGTAAGAAGGTTTTCACGGACGATACGTTCGAACAAGTGAGAAATTATTTCCCTGCTCAGATATAAGACATCCTAATTGGGTGTCTTTTTTTGAGAGCAAAGAAAGTATAAACGAAAAGCTGTCTAGCTACATCGCCCAGAAGCTGCCGTCATAAGCAATGGACACTTCTGCCCCACAGGACGTGGGGTAGTTCGATGTTGCCACGGATGTGGCGACCTTAGTCGAACTTCCTTAAACCCATGCGTTCTACGGTCCCTTGCTTATGCGTCCGCTTCTAAACGGGCGCTTACGCTTTTCTTAGTAGAAAAGAAAGTATAACTCCTTTCTTACTGCATTAGAGCTACTAAGTCTTTCGTTTATCTAAGTGTAAAAGAAGGAATTTTATCGCATGTGTCGAATTACCTAAAGCAGGAGGTGGTATATATACATGCTGCAAGCAAAAACAAAAGATGGACAGCTAATCACTCTTTCTAAACTAACGAAGTCGGAAATTAGAAAGGTGAAACACAGTGAATTTTTTTGTCCTATTTGTCAGGAACCAGTTCTTGTGAAAGCAGGAGAAAAAATGATTGCTCACTTTGCGCATCGTTCTAAACTAGAATGTATATCGAGTGATTATGGCGAAGGAGCATATCACGAACAAGGAAAACTTTTACTTTACAATTGGTTACAGAATCAGAGGGTACAAGTTGAACTTGAAAAATTTCTGCCTGATATAAACCAGCGTCCTGACATCTTTATTACGATTAATAGACGTAAAATTGTGTTTGAGTATCAATGTGCCAGAGTATCTGGTAACGTAATAAACGAGAGAAGTGCAGGATTTTTAAAATCAGGTATTACCCCAATTTGGATTCTTGGCGCCAATCATTTTCACAGATTAAGTCAACATCATTTCAAAATAGATACTTACATTCTCACATTTATTCACCGTTTTTCTTCAAGTTACCCCTTAACACTCTACTTTTTTTGTCCACATTCACTTCAATTTATCACCGTTCAACATATTCAAATTACATCCCCCCGTAGTGCTATTGGAACATTTTCAATTCGACCGTTAAAAAATATAACATTTGCCAATCTTTTTTTTAAGCACCCATTAAATAAACCAGTTTTATTGGAACGATGGAAATACGAGAAGAAAAAATTTCGTCTTAAACAAAACAAGCGGTTGTATGGAGAAGAACGTACGTGGCATCGTTGGTTATATGTAAACGGAACCCATAAAGAGTTGTTGCCCTCAATCGTATATCTACCAGTTTCCAGTCAATATGTGATGAAGACACCACTGTGGAATTGGCAAAGCAGACTTTGCTTAGAATTATTACTACCTCTTCCAGTCGGAGACACATTCACGTATGCACGTTGTACAACTATTCTACAATACAGACCACAAGAAAAGTATTATCTTATAAAGGAGTTAGACTGTCCAATTTATGAATATCTTTCTACACTAGTCCTGTTACATTTCCTTGAAGAAGTTACACCGCTCACTTTTCGTAAAGTAAATGACATTCTTTTTCATCCAAATATCGAAGTGTCACTTGCAGAAGATGCACGATTAATGAATCGGTTAATTCAGTATAGTACAATGAAATAGTGCATGAATTAACGTCGAATCAGCATACTAAAAAAGGAATTTATCAACTAATACCGAATATAGTATGTAGTGAAATAAAGGAGGATGTAAATTGGCAAAAGCGACAAAAGAATTACCTAAAAGAAGTGAATTATCCAAGGAATTAACGTGGAATTTAGAGGATATTTTTGCAACAGATGAAGAATGGGAACAAGAATTAAAAAGCTTGAAACAAGATATTCCTAAAATTGAGTCATATAAAGGTAAACTGACTGATTCAGCGAAAGCATTATACGATGTATTAAAGCTCCAGGACGAATTATCTGAACGATTGGGAAAGCTTTTTACATATGCACACATGCGTAATGATGAAGACACAACGAATTCATTTTATCAAGAGATGAATGCAAAAGCTGAGAATTTGTTGACTCTTGCATCTAGCTCGATGAGTTATATTGTTCCAGAAATCTTAACAATTGATGAGTCGAAGCTTAAGCAATTCCAATCAGAGGTAGAAGAACTTGTACAATACAAACAAACGCTCGATGAAATTACACGTCAACGAGCACACGTGTTAAGTGAGAGAGAAGAGGCGTTACTTGCAGAAGCGTCTGAACCAATGGAAAGTGCATCGCAAACATTCGGCATGTTGAACAACGCAGATTTAACGTTCCCTTCTATTAAAAATGAAGACGGTGAAGAGATTGATCTTACACATGGTCGTTATATCGGATTCCTAGAATCAAAGGATCGTCGAGTACGAAAAGACGCCTTCCAAGCGATGTATGATACGTATGGTAATTTCAAAAATACATTCGCTTCTACATTAACCGGTACAGTAAAGAAGGATAACTTTTACGCTAAAATCCGTAACTATGATTCCGCAAGACATGCAGCACTAGATGGAAACAATATCCCAGAGCAGGTGTATGAAAACTTAGTTGAAGCAGTGAATGATAGAATTCATCTATTGCATCGTTATTCTGCACTGCGTAAAAAGGTGTTAGAATTAGATGAGCTGCATATGTATGACATGTACACACCACTTGTGCAAAACGTCGATATGAAAATTCCATATGAGAAAGCACAAGAGTATGTGGTAGAGAGTCTTGCGCCACTGGGCGAGGAATATGTAAATATTGTAAAAGAAGGTTATAAAAATCGTTGGATCGATGTGGAAGAGAATAAAGGGAAGCGCAGTGGGGCATATTCTTCTGGTGCATATGGTACAAATCCATACATTTTATTGAACTGGCAGGATAATGTGAATGATCTATTTACACTCGCGCATGAGCTTGGACACTCTGTTCACAGCTATTATACGAGAAAGTCACAGCCATATCGTTATGGAAACTATTCCATTTTTGTAGCAGAAGTTGCTTCAACGTGTAACGAAGCATTATTGAACGAGTATATGTTGAACCATTTAGAAGACGAGAAAGAGAAGCTATTTCTATTAAATCATTTTCTAGAAGGTTTTCGTGGTACGGTTTTCCGTCAGACAATGTTTGCTGAGTTTGAACATGATATTCATAAGCGGATGCAGGAGGGGGAAGCCTTAACTGCTGAAAAATTAACCGAGATTTATTATGCGTTAAACAAAAAATATTTTGGTGATGAAGTTGTATCCGATGAAGAAATTGGACGTGAATGGTCTCGGATTCCACATTTCTATTACAACTATTATGTGTTTCAATACGCAACGGGATATTCTGCGGCTACCGCACTCGCAAATGGGATTTTGAATGATACAGAAGGTTCTGCTGTGGATCGCTATTTAAGCTTTTTGAAAGCAGGTAGTAGTGACTATCCGATTGAAGTTTTGAAAAAAGCAGGAGTAGACATGACATCTAAACAACCAATACTAGAGGCATTAGATGTATTTGAAGAAAAACTAACTGAAATGGAAAATATGTTGTTAAAATAAAAAACGTCATGGGTGTTCCAATTAAGGAGCACCCTATTTTCATTTATTGGCTTTTTAAGATATTACTGCTTTTGACGCAAAATAAGTAAACTGCGGACAGTCGTTTTCCGAAGGCAATGCTCTAGCCTCCCCGGAAGAAAACCAAATTCTGAAAGAATAGTACGCCAAGGACACTTCTTTGCCTGGTATCGGACTGAGGATTCCTTATTTACCTTTTTTACCTTTATTTCGAGGATTATCGGACACACGATGCCTTATTAAGCTAAAAGACATGATATTCAACTGTTTTTACCCAAATAAGGCATCCTGAGTCCGATAACAACCGCATTTACTCTTATTTTTTACAAATAAGGTATCGTGTGTCCGATAGCTGACATCCTGCATGCATGCAATCTTTCCAGTACGATCGAAAATGTTACTTCACTTGACCGGATCGGAAATCAACGTTGCTGTTACCATAAACATGAATTTTCACTAGTTCGCAATTTAATTCAACTCAACAAAATTTACGAGTAGAATTTTTTTATTTTAACGCAGTCTTCGAAATGTACGACGGTGGGTAAAGGAAAAAATCGTTAGGTAGATTGAAATAAACAGAAGTGGAAGTGTAATATAAAGTGGAATCATATTCATGAATCCAAAAATATTTAAGAAGAAAGCAAATATCGTTAATACTAAGAATAAGTAAGGCATGACTCCCTGCATGTACAAAACCTCCCCTTTTTAATCCATTTATATGCTGTGACAGTAACAAATAGAAGTTTGACATTTTTGTGAAATGATGCACATACCTATTGAATGATATATAGCAAATTGATAAACTCTAATTGTAAGACAAAACAAACAAACCCCTTTGTTTGAATTTAGACTTTCTCCCATCCCCTTTGTTTATAACAAAGATATAGAAGACCGGAAAGAAGGATATACGCTGCCCCGTATATCCTTCTTGTTGTATTGAAATCAAGTTTTCTTATTGCAAACAAAAAAACTGACTGCCGATTTAAGCAGTCAGTCGTTTTTGTTATATTTCCAGAATGATCCATATTTTACTGGAATCTTCTCGACCTTTTGTCGTAACAAAAGCTTTTTCATTTCTTTTTCTGTTTTTTCTAATGTCCAATCATATACGACCGATATTTCCTTGTTTCCAACAATTTCATAATAAGATAAAAATTCATCTAGATTAGGTGTTTTTGCTGGCGAAGGGTCTTTTTGAAGCATTTGCTTTAGTACTTTTACATAAATATCATATGGATAAAGCCCAGAAATTTTAATTCCATGCTCTTCAACGACTTGGTTGAAGAATACAATAGTTGGAATATAATCGACTTCCATTTCCTTCGTTAGTTTTAAATCGCACTGAAATGCTTTTTTCGCCGAGGTAGAATAAAGATCATTTTTAAATTCTTGCAGATCTAATCTAGCTTCTTTTGCAATATCAAACAACACATCTTCGTCTGATATGTTCCGTTTACGTAGAAATAAATTTTCTTGAACCTTGCGCAGAAAAGTTTTTCCGGCTCTTTTCCCTTGCAACTCGGCAGCTTTAATCGCGAGAGATGCGATCCAGGGCGCTGATACAGGGTTATCAATCCATAAATCTCCATCACAGCTCATACCGGTACGTTTTGCAGTTTTATCCCAAATGTCCTTGAGTTTTTTTGGTTTATCAAATTTATCTTTGTTTAATGTATTTAAATGTCCACTAATAATAGGTCGAATGGTAAAATATTGTCCATACTCAATAGAGAGCTTTTTGATATAAGGTTCTAAAGACCAACACTCAGGGCAAAGAGGATCAACAAAAACATAAATTTCAATCGGTTTTTGTACAAAATCACTAAAGCCAGATTTCGCCGATGTGTTTGGATGGTTCAAGCTATCAAGCTCAGCATTTTGCCAGCTCACATCGATTCTCCTTTCTGTTTACCTCAAGCTTAAACGGCTAACTGGGTTTAAGCCTTTCAATACTCCGGTGTGTTCATCATATGGTTGGCTGTCATTGTGAGTTTTTCAAAAATAGCTGTACGGTAGGGTTCTTCAATTTCTGCTTCGACAAGCGCATCCCGCATGCAAACAAGCCACGCGTCTTTTCTTGTAGGTGTTATTTCAAATGGTAAATGCCTGCGTCGTAACATCGGATGACCGCGTTCCTCTGAATAAAGCTTTGGACCACCAAAGAATTGTGTTAAAAACAATCGTTGCTTTCTTGCTGTTTCTGTTAAGTCATCTGGAAATATAGATGTAAGCTTCGGATGCTGACCAACTCGTTTGTAGAAAGCAGTAACTAATTTATCTATTGTATCGAACCCACCAATGGCTTCGAATATCGTACCAGGTGTTGTCATTTCTTTCTCTCCTAATAGGTTTGTTTATATTGTAGCAACGTAACAATATGTGGGCAAATTATCTGATTTAGTCAACCGTCAATGATGTGAAAAATCGCTTAATTTTGTTTGGTGTATTTTTTTCTGTAATCCCATGCTTTTTTAAAATCATTTCGAGCATTGCTTGACCCGCTTCCTTAGTTGTGGCCTCTATTTCTAGTTCATAATCTGATTGTCCATTGTAAGTGCTGTAATCTAACACTAATAGTGTTCCCTGGTAGTTGGTTTCATATCGTTCTGTTTTTAAATTTCCACAATAAACCAAATCATCTATTTCGATACATAGCAATGATAGCTGGTGGCCAACTTGCGTTTTTCTAATTGGATTTCCATTAATCCAACTCGCAGCTTCATCCTTGGTTAATAAATCGTGTGATTCCAATAGGCCGTCAGGATGTGGTTCTTTTAACGTTAAAGTAAAGTTTCCATCCTTTTCCCTTATTCTAAGGGCTGCACCTTTTTCTTTAAGAGAAAAGTCCTTTGTCTCAAAATAATAATTGGTTTGCCAAGTACCTTCCTTTGGGAAAGGAAAAATACGTAACAAATGATTGAATTCCTGTTCGGTCAATAAATTCTTATATTCAATTTCAACTTCTTGTGCCATTTATTGTCCTCCAAATTAAATCGAATGGATTATCTATTGATTATCGCGAATGAAAGCTATTTTTGCAAAGATTATCCATTAGATTGTGTTATGATATAAAAGAAAAGTAATGTATTGATGTTAGAAAAGCGAAGGCGACGCTAGGAGCCGTAGCTAGCCAGATTTTGCTAGAAAAGGTGGTACATAGCTAATGAATTGGAAAGCATTGCTCGCACCATATTCGCAAGTGGTTGAAGAACTGAAGGTTAAATTAAAAGGAATGCGATCGCAATTTGAATACGAAGCAAGACATTCCCCAATTGAATTTATAACAGGCAGGGTAAAACCAGTTACAAGTATTTTAGATAAAGCGGAAAGAAGAAACATTTCTCTCGATCGGATTGAACAAGATTTACAGGATATAGCAGGAGTACGAGTAGTTTGTCAATTTGTTGATGATATTTATAACATTGTTACGATGCTCCGTTCGAGAAATGATTTTACAATTATTGAAGAGAAAGATTATATTTCACAAAAAAAAGAAAGTGGATATAGGTCCTATCACATCATAGTGGAATACCCAGTGGAAACAATTCATGGAGAAAAAATATTAATTGCAGAAATCCAAATTCGTACATTGGCCATGAATTTTTGGGCAACCAACGAACATTCGTTAAATTATAAGTATAAGGGAAGTATACCTACAGAAATTAAAAGTAGGTTAAAGCGGGCGGCAGAGGCAGCCTTTAAACTAGATGAAGAGATGTCAAAAATAAAAAACGAAGTACAAGAAGCACAACGGATTTTCCATCGAAAATAACCAATGTATTTGAAAAGGAGATGAATAAGATGAGGTTTGCGATTGTATCGAAGGGCGATGATCGCTCGAATAATATTAAGGCAACCATGAAGCAGTATTTGACGGAATTTGATTTAGAATATGATAAAGAACACCCAGAGCTTGTCATCTCCGTCGGTGGAGATGGTACATTGCTAGAGGCATTTCATCGCTATATTCATTGTATTAGTGAAACAGCCTTTATTGGTGTACATACTGGTCATTTAGGATTTTACGCAGACTGGGTACCAGAAGAGGTAGAAAAATTAATCATTGAAATTGCTAAAACTCCTTTTCAGGTTGTCGAGTACCCATTACTTGAAGTGAATATCCGGTCAAAAACTGGTGGAAAAGAGGACAGGTTCCTTGCGCTAAATGAAGCAACGATAAAAACAGCTGACGGATCAGTCGTATTTGATGTGGAAATTAAAGGAGAGCATTTCGAAACATTCCGAGGTGATGGCTTATGTCTGTCCACTCCTTCAGGAAGTACAGCGTATAATAAAGCTTTAGGCGGAGGAATACTACATCCGTCGTTAGAGGCGTTTCAGCTTACAGAAATGGCATCAATTAATAACCGTGTCTTTCGTACGATTGGCTCCCCATTAATTTTGCCTAAACATCATACATGCTTATTAAAGCCGCTAGTGGATCGAAGTTTTCTAATTGCGATTGACCATTTTACGGAAACGTACACAAATGTAAAATCGATTCAGTGTAGAGTAGCGAAGGAGAAGGTTCGTTTTGCGAGATTCAGACCTTTTCCATTTTGGAACCGAGTACGTGACTCGTTCGTTTCAGATGATAGTTAAAAACATAAAGTTTGATTCTTTAATAGAGGTAAAGATTTAGACCAGATCCGTAGTCGAGGTATATTGCGAATTTAATGATGAGTGTTGGAAACACAGCTATGGAAAAACATTCATTTATTAATGAAAAGTAAGGCATTAGTAACGAATTTAAAATAAGCGGACACCAGATACCTTATTTGAACAAAACAAGGGCAAAAGTGGTTATTCTCGGACACAGGATCCCTTATTTAGGAAAAAAGACTGGTTTCAACCTGTTATTACCTAAATAAAGCATCATGTGTCCGCTTAACCCATAAAACACGCCTGAAAAGTTAAAATAAGGGCTTTCATGTCCGCTACCGAGCAGTGCCTGACCACCATGTTTAGTTCGCAGTCTACTTGAACTTGGTGACAACTAGGTTTTTTATACTTTTCTCGTTAAATTTAATAAAAATAGAATTAAGGCTAAAGTTGGTGGATGGCTATGAAATGGACGATTACAGAAAAGTATGAGGCTATGACTATTCAAGAATATCTTTATACTGTACATGACTTTTCTAGAAGGTTAATTAGAGGGATAAAAGATGAGCCTGACTCTATTATCGTTAATGGTGAATCACAGGCTGCTTGGTATAAATTAGCTACAGGCGATATGCTGCAGGTGAATTTTCCAAAAGAACCAATTGGAAGTGGGTTGATACCAGAAGATATCCCACTTTCCATTGTATATGAGGATGATGCGGTTTTAGTAGTTGATAAACCTGCTGGTATGGCAACTGTTCCAGGTTTCAATCACAAAAATGGGACAGTTGCAAATGCAGTATTAGGGTACTACAAGAGAAATGAAATTCCTTATACGGTTCATATCGTTACCCGATTAGATCGTGATACGTCAGGGCTAATGTTAATTGCTAAGCATCAGTATTGCCACTCATTGTTTGCTCAGGATCAGCAGGCTGGAACCCTTATGCGTAAGTATTGTGCAGTTGTGGAAGGTATTGTCTCACCATTAGACGGAACGATTGATGCAAATATTGGCCGTAAACAAGGATCTATTATTGAGCGACAAGTCTTGGAAAACGGTAAACGTGCAGTTACTCATTATAAGGTAAAACAACAAACGAATGACTATACTTTGGTCAATATTAAATTGGAAACTGGGAGAACGCATCAAATCAGGGTACATTTCGCAAATTTAGGTCATCCACTAGCAGGGGATGATTTGTACGGCGGATCAACAAAAGATATTGACCGGCAAGCATTGCATTGCACAGATTTAACCTTTCAACATCCGCTTACAAAGAATGTTATGCAATTTCATGTTACACCACCCAAAGCGTTCACGGATTTAGTTAAAAGTAAGTAAATTTTTCAGGAACAAATGGCTGCTTTGATTTTACAGAAACTATCTGTTGTTCGGGTATTTGAAAGGCAGTTAATTGATTGCCAAATACACATCCAGTATCAATATTAACCGTATTGTTCACAAAACGTGGTTCTAAGACGGGTGTATGTCCATACACAATCCAACGTTTTCCGTGGTAATTACGTGCCCAATCGCGGCGGATTGGACGTCCATCGGCATACGTTTCTCCAGTTACATCCCCATATAACACAAATGAACGGACTTTTTTATCCGTGCGACCGATATAGTCTTCTCTTATACCGGCGTGAGCAATAATAGTGTTTACTTCTGGTAGTTCAAGATACAAGGGTGCATTCTGGTACAATGTCATAAATTGATGACGGATTTTTTTTCGATCACGTTGATTTAATGAAAGAAATTCTTCGACTGTCGTTTCTAATCCATGACGTATTTGCACATTATTTCCCTGTAAATAGCGGTAAAACTTATTGCAATGATTTCCCGGAACATAATGGGCAACGCGGTGTTCCACCACCATTCGATAAACGAGCGTTACTACAGCAAGAGAACTCGGACCACGATCGGTAATGTCTCCAACAAATACAGGAATTCTTCCATGTGGGTGGGTAAAAATGTCACCTTGTTTTTCATAGCCAAGTTTTTGGAAAAGCTCAAAAAGCTCCTCCATACATCCATGTACATCACCTATTACATCTATTTTCAACGTAAAACACCACCTTATTAATTCAGTTAAGTTTGTGCTATTCCCTGCATAATTATATATGGAAGGGTAATATATTTTGTGGTAAGATTGGTTAGTAATACACATTTTTGATAATAAATACTATACTTCGACAAATTCTGTCGTGGTTTTTTATTATAACGTCAGAGAGTATAAATTATGGTAGACCTTATAAGAAAAACTTCGGCACTCGCTATAAGACGAAGGCTAATGCCGAGTTTTTCTACCTATTTGCCATTTCATTGTGCAAATGATGATAAAACCTTCCAAGGAACAAAGGTGATTTAATGGAAAATGAAGCCTCCAGTAAAATACAATTCGACTTAATCATATTCTTTATGTTGTTTTTAGCAACAAGTTTAGCTGCGCTTTATAATATGCAAGAAGTTAATCCAGGGAATGAGGATTTTTTACTAAAACAATCTATATGGTACTTCATTGGTGCTGTATTCATATTCTTTATTCGGATGATCGATTTAGAACAAATGTATATGCTAAGTATTTATGCTTATATCATAGGAATTGTTGTTTTAGCTGTTCTGTTAGTAAGCCCTGAAAGTATAGCAGACCCGCGAAATGGTGCGAAAAGTTGGTTCACCTTACCAGGTCTTACTTTACAACCAGCTGAATTCACAAAAATAACTACTATCTTAGGTTTATCCTACATCATATCGAGACATAAAGAAAAGCATGTAAATAAAAGTATTCAAAGTGATTTATTTTTACTAATAAAAATGACAGCCACCGTTGTATTACCTGTTTCTTTAATACTTCTTCAACCAGACTTTGGTACCTCAATGGTATATTTAGTAATACTAAGCTTTATGGTTTTTTTGGCTGGTATTAATTGGAAGTTGATAGTAACTATTGTTCTTTCCATAGGCATTATTGGTGCTGGATCGCTAGCATTGGTCGTTAAGTATCCTGAAGTATCACAGGATGTTTTAAATATTGATCCATATCAGATTGAGCGAATTGTGACTTGGTTTGGTCCGAGCGAAGAAATCGATGATGGAAACTACCAGGTTAAAAAATCATTTTTAGCAATCGGTTCAGGACAATTAATTGGAAAAGGAATTGGTGACCTACAGGTTCAAGTTCCATACTCAGAAACGGATTTTATTTTCTCGATTATCGGTGAAAGCTTTGGGTTTATCGGAAGTAGTGCTGTTATTTTTCTCTATTTCTTTTTCATTTATAAGCTCGTTAGTATCGGCCTGAAAATATATCGCAAAAATATCTTTGGAGCTATGTTTTGTTTTGGATATATGGCACTTATTGCGGTTCATACATTTCAAAACATTGGAATGACGATTGGTATTATGCCGATAACTGGAATTCCATTATTGTTGGTGAGCTATGGTGGAAGTTCTGTTCTTGCAACACTTATTGGTTTTGGAATTGTATACCGAATTAGTGAGGAAGTCACGAATTCGGAAGGATATATGTTTGGAAATTAACGATGTAACCCCTAGCCTTTAAGCTTTGGGGTTACATTGCTCTTTAACGCTATTTTTTATTATAATGGTAGAAGTGATTCATGAAGGGAAGTGTTCCAAGTGGAAGAAAAAGAAGAAATGGAACGCAATTGGGACGTATTACTAGAATTATTACAAAAAGAGGATATAGCTACATTCCGTACTGAATTTCTTGAAATGCATCCATATGATCAAGCCCAGTTTTTCCTTGAACAGGAAGAGGATGTAAGACTTCGTATATACAGTTATCTATCGCCGGAAGAAATTGCCGAAATCATGGAAAACGTTGAACTTGACGATATTGAGCCTTACTTTACAGAAATGGATCCACGTTTTGCCGCGATGGTTTTTGAGGAAATGTCAACGGATGATGCTGTTGATATTTTGAATGAACTAAGTAAGGATAAAGTGGCGAGCTTTTTAACCATAATGGAAGATGAAGCATCAGACGAAATTAAGCAGCTTTTACACTATGAAGAAAAAACTGCCGGCAGTATTATGACAACTGAGTTTATTTCTATTTATAAAACGCAGTCGGTTAAAGATACGATGATTCAACTGAAAACAGATGGTCCTGATGCAGAAACAATTTATTATTTGTACGTAGTGGATGACGATAAACGACTTGTTGGGGTTCTTTCGTTACGCGACCTGATTATTTCTGAGGACGATACATTAATAGAAGAAATAATGAGTGAAAAAATCGTCTCTGTTTCTGTTGCGGAAGACCAAGAAGATGTTGCACAAATGATGCGTGACTATGACTTTCTTGCGGTACCAGTTGTGGATTTTCAGCACCATTTACTTGGTATCATTACAGTCGATGACATTTTAGATGTAATGGAAGAAGAGGCAAGTGATGACTACTCTAAATTTGCTGCAATCTCTGATGTCGATCGACCGGATGAGAGTGCTTTTATATCTGCTAAGAAGCGGTTACCATGGCTTGTTATCTTGTTGTTCTTAGGAATGATGACAGCTAGTCTCATCGGTCGATTTGAAAATACGTTGGATGTTGTTCCAGTCTTAGCAATATTTATCCCACTCATTGCAGGGATGGCTGGAAATACAGGGACACAGGCATTAGCAGTTGCGGTTCGTGGACTTGCTACAGGGGATTATGGCAAACAGGGAAAAATGAAGTTGATTCTACGCGAAGCAACTACCGGTTTGATTACTGGAACAGTTTGTGGAGTCGCTATTGCAGTCGTCATATATTTGTGGAAGGGCGATATTTTTCTCGGTATCCTTGTCGGTATATCGATTATGGCAACATTAGTAGTGGCAACATTAGCGGGATCACTCGTCCCAATTATCATGGATCGATTCAACATTGATCCTGCCGTTGCATCTGGACCGTTTATTACAACAATTAATGATATCATTTCCATTTTAATCTATTTCGGAATGGCAACAGCATTTATGGGATTTTTAATTAATTGAAGAAGTAAGCGGGTAACCCGCTCGAATAATATACTACGCTTGGACTAGCTGGGTAGTGATTTCTTTGTCGCTTGGCAACGTTTCTTCTCTCCAGGAAAAGATAAATAAGGTAATATCAATAGAATTGTAATAAGTGGACACCAGAAGACGTTATTCGTAAATAAATGAGGCAAAAATCTCTGTTCGCGGACACAGGATTCGTTATGTAGTAAAAAATAGTGATTTCATCGTGTTTTTTACCTAAATAAGGTATCCTGTGTCCCCTTACCCTACCAAACATGTGCGAAAAGTAAAAATAGCGCATCCTCTGTCCCGCTACTGGCCTTCGCTTCTACTATTCCAGGAGGAGTAGGTCGCAACAGTCAACAGCTACAATCTTTTCGAATTCAGCCATTTAGTAGGCAGATGTCACGTTCCCATTTCGCTATTCATATAATGTGGTGACTATGGCAATCGAAAGGAGATCAGCTTTTTTATGAGTAAACAAAAGAAATTTGCAAGATCACCACTCTTATATATACATCAACCCGATATATCACAACCGCAAGCTCCCATGCAATCCAATTATGTAACTCCAAAAGGTAAGTCGGTGGCAGAACCAAAAGAACAATCGTCCGATACAAACACGAATACACGATCATTAAAGCGGAACACTTTTTCTGAACAAGTGAAACAAGCAAAAGAGCAATCGATTGATGATCAATCGTTATCGAAGGAGAAAGAAAATGAGCAGGAAACGCATTCAAATAAAAAATTCAATGATATGACGGTTTCTGAAAAAATTGATTATTTTCTTTCAAAACCAAGGCATATTTCGATGAAATGTGAAGTGAAAACAGAAGATCGATCGTATCGCGGCACAATTCAAGGAAAAGAAGAAGATCAATTATTAGTGCGAGTAGGTAGAAGAACTAATCCAACGAAAATCAATACGGAATCCATTACAGATATACGATTAATAGGATTTTAATTAAAAAAGCACAGAAATGGGTGATTTTCCCCCATCTTCTGTGCTTTTTGATGTTGTTAGTTAATCAATTAATTGAATGCATTTACTGCAGGTAAGCAAGTAACATGGCAGAAGCAGTCTAAGTTTACTGTAATGCAAATTCCTGTAGCGCGTAAAGGCTTAGTTTCTTGTTCTACTGGGTTATCAGGGTTATCACACTCATCGCCTGGATCACGCAGTAATTCTAAAATTGCGCAACAATCATCATCTACACGTTTAACTCTGAAGTAGAAGCTTCCCATAACATCTCCAACGTTTTCAGGGTCAGCACCGTAGCCTTTAAATGGCTTACAATTACCTTTGCAATATAAAAGTACTGGTACTGTGTCTAAACCATTACCGTTGTCTGTTTCTCCTAATAAGTCACTTATAGAGCGTTCACAGCTACTATCACAGCAATTTTCAACTACATCATTTTGTGCATCCGCGATTTCCTTTAAAATATCACAAACACAGTTACCTGTATCAAAGTCTTTTCCACAACATCCCATGATTAAATCCCCTTCCTAAAATTTATTGACGTGATGTCTATACTAGAATATGTACTTATGACCAGTTGGTGTGGGCGACTATACGTATGAAGAAATTAATTTAAAAGACGTTTACAAAAGGGCTAATGACTATATCAAAATAAAATTTCGAACATAGTCTAATAACCACCAGGTATATAAAAGGAGTGAAAACATGTCTGAAAATAAACGAGTTTATCATGTGAAAGATCTTATAATTAAGGCAGATAATGTGTTTATTGAACGTGATGATAAGCACCATCACCGTGATCCTTTTTTTGGGAAAAGACACGATAATGATGACGTTGCAGGCGATGATGATTTTCATGAAGAAAAGCACCATCGTGACGATGAAGATGATGAAGAAGATAATAAGAGAAGACATAGGCGACCATTTTGGTTCTAATGGATGAATGAAGGCAGCTGAGAGCTGTCTTTTTTACATACGATGGCATATTTATCGAGTTAATCGGGTATAAGTTATAGTAGAGGATTACGATACGTCAAAAAAAGCTACTTTCTTTCGAATATATGTATCTAAGGAATGGGAGGGAATTTATATGGGTTATATATTACCAATTGCACATTATCAGTATCAAGATTATCAGAACCGAGTTGCCAAAAAAGAAACAGACCCTTATTATATTGAAAAACCTTATAAAGTAATTCTAGATACGAAATCGAGGCAATTAGAAGATGATGAAGATACGGATAATACGTTTAACAACAAATCTTCTAACGATAATACACCATATAAGACCTTACACACGGAAAAGAATCCAAACGGAAAGTTATTTTCGGAAATCACAGGAAAAGGGCAATACTTTAGCGAAAGTATATAAATAAGTATGCATGCTAAAAGGGCTAATCAAGTTTAGCAAAAAGAAATCAATTATTATATTGTAAATCTTACAGTAAAGCGCAGGCATAAGTTGCGCTTTTTTTTCGATCAGATATTTTTGGGTCTTCCTTTAATCATAGTTGAATATGCTATTGAGTAAGGGGATTTTTATGAAAGAACGGAGGTCCAAAAATGGAAGATATAACGGCTATTCTTTTTCATTACCACCATCAGTCTGCATTGCATAAAGCATTAGATTCTATTAAACGATATAAGCATAGAATAGAAAAGGTTATCGTTATAAATGACCAAAAAGGACCTTTAAATAACGGAGATAACTACTCTTGGTGGGAGAACGCGGTTCATTTTACTCTTACAGATGAGGATATTAACATTTTTGATAACATTAACAGCACATATGTGTTATTCCTACAAAATGAGGATTATATTAATCCAACAATTAATTTGGAATCGTTCCTTTTAAACAACCCCAAAAGAGTTTATACCACAACAATCACTAATCGTGACATAACAATCAAACAACCTGTGTTAGTTCCCATTTCTTTATTGAAAAAAGAATGGTTATACTCAACTCAACAAATACCATTCAAAGAAGCGATATTGCCAGCCTTGTTATCACACGTGAACCCTGCCAGCCAATTACATAAACAGGACATGGTGAAACAAACTAGAAAAAATAGTTCAGCAAATTCGATTCAAAAAGCAAAATTTGTCCAAAAATATCAGTTAAAAAAAATTAAAAATGATAATCCATCCATTGCTATCCTTATCTCAAACTACAATATGGGTAAATATATCGAAACAGCAATTGCCTCTTGTCAGTTGCAACGGGTAAAGCCAAATCAAGTATTGGTGATAGACGATGGGTCTACAGACAATTCAATTCAACAACTCAAAAAATGGGAGCAAGAAGAAACCATCCAGTTATTTCAAAAAAGAAATGGGGGAAAGGCAAGAGCATTAAATGTGTTACTACAACATGTGAAAAGCGATTATATTCTTGAACTTGACGCAGATGATT
Organism: Virgibacillus sp. GM2-2; assembly: GCF_055329585.1. Taxonomy (NCBI): domain Bacteria; kingdom Bacillati; phylum Bacillota; class Bacilli; order Caryophanales; family Bacillaceae; genus Virgibacillus; species Virgibacillus sp. GM2-2. Next base: position 23,440 of record NZ_JBUZWC010000009.1, read on the forward strand.
GGCTTGATCCAGATGCAATATATGTAATTAAGAAACATTTATCGGAAATTCCTGCAGATACCACTGTATTGTACGGTAATTTTCGAAAGTGGAAGCAGATAGATCGGGATGTTCTATTTAAAGGCGTTGCGAAGGGATATCAAATTCAGCACAAAGCAGACTTATTGAAATATCGGTTTCCATTGGGGCCAAGAATATATCACACACCTTCTTTAAAAGGAGATGGGGGATTTCCAGTAGTTGATTTTGAGGATGGTCGATTGTATGAGGATGTTAGTGTATTACATCGATTAAATAATAATGGCAGATTTTGTTATCGTGATTTTACTGTTTATAATGTTCGTGAGCACAGTGAAAGCATTACCAAAAAATATGATGCGAAATGGAATGATTTTTTGAATACCTTGAAGTAAGTAGAAAGAACAATGGATTCCTTTTATCCATTGTTCTTCTCAAGTTTTTTTATAGTTGTAATGATATAATTTTGTTGCTCAAATGAGAGCATTGGAGAAATTGGCAGTGCTACAATTTTGTTGGATACTTTTTCAGCAATTGGAAAGTCTCCTGGTTGATAATCTAGGTAATCAAAAGCTTCCTGTAAATGAAGGGGAATAGGATAGTAGATAGCTGAAGCGATGCTGTTTTCTGTTAACCTAGCTGCAAATTCATCCCGATTTTCAACTTCGATACAGTATTGGTGAAATGTGTGTTCCCGATTATGGAAGAGTGGTGGAACTTTAAAGAGTCCTTGAAGACTATTCGTATATCGTGTAGCAATTTCTTTTCTTTTTTCTAAGAAACTATCTAGATATTCTAATTTAACAAGTAAAATTGCTGCTTGGATTTCGTCTAGTCTACTGTTCATTCCTATTGATGAATGGTGATATTTTTTTTGGCTCCCATGATTACGAAGTTGCTGTATTTTTTCATAAATATTTTTTTGGTTTGTTGTTACGAAACCAGCATCTCCATATGCCCCGAGGTTTTTGGAAGGAAAGAAAGAAAAACAACCAATATCGCCGATCGATCCTACTTTTTTTCCATTGTACTCGGTCCCGATTGCTTGACAAGCATCTTCTATGACACGCAACTTATACTTTGCTGCGACGGTCATTATTTCATTCATGTTAGCAGCTTGACCGTATAAGTGGACAACAATGACCGCCTTCGTTTTCTCTGTTATGGCTGATTCTATTTTTGAGGGATCCATATTATATGTTTCCTCTTCGATATCGATAAAAACAGGTGTAGCTCCGACTTGTGCTATTGCTTCAGCTGTGGCATAAAAAGTGAAGGGAGTCGTTATAACTTCATCCCCAGGACCAATATCCAGCGCTTGTAAAGCTAGTTGGAGGGCATCCGTCCCATTTGCAACCCCCAGTCCATACGTAGTGCCAACATAATTGGCAACAGATGTTTCCAGTTTTTCTCCTTTTTTTCCCATGATATATTCTCCACTATCCAAGACTTCTGTTATCGCAGCCAATATTGGTGTTCTAATTAGCTTTAATTCCTCTTTTAAATCGACCATTGGTATTTTGTTTTCCATGTTAAGATACCTCCTTTATCGTTAATTACCAATTCGTTCATATTGTATCCCTAATTTGGTTATGTGCTCTTCCGTTAACTTGTTTCTTCCATCTAAAACGAGTTTACAATTGCTAAATTTGCTGAAATCAATGGATACATATTCATTATGGTAGGCTTGAAGAATAACTGCATCAATTTGAGATAAAAATGGATCCTCTAACGAAATTGGGGTAACCCCATAGCTACTAATCTCTCTATCTGTAAATTGTGGATCATTCACAAATGTAGTTGCCTTTTTTTCTATAAGCTGGTCTCTAAGCAACAAAGCAGTTGATTTTGTCGGCTCTTTTACATTTTCTCGGTACGACAAACCTAAGATTAGAATGTTTTTGTTTTCCAAGGAACCAATAGCATGCTCAACCTTTGAAATAGCATAGTGAGCCATGTTGTCATTTATTTCTCTAGATAGGGTAGTGATTCCTTGCCCCAATCCTTTGTTTATAAAAAAATACGGATAAATCGGAATGCAATGTCCACCAACACCAATACCTGGTGCGTGTAAATGGGAATAAGGTTGACTGTTGCTAGCCTCGATTACTTCTGAAATTGGCACACCTTTTTTCTCAGCAAATAAAGCTAGTTCATTTGCAAGTGCGATATTTACGTCACGGTAAACACACTCCGCAACTTTGGAAAACTCTGCAGTTTCTAAAGAACTTACCTCTATTAATTGACAACCAATGGAACGTTTATAAAAATCTGTAGCAAGTGCAAGACTTTTCTCGTTTATCGCTCCCACGACTTTTGGATAATTTTTGAGATCCTGAATGATTCGATTTGAGTAGACACGTTCAGGGCTATATGCAAGATGAAAATCTTCGCCCATACGTAATTCTGATATTTCTTCTATTTTCCTTCCAAATCTATTTTTTGTATCACCGGGGGGAAGGGTTGTTTCAAAAATGACTAGCGATCCTTTTGTAAGTCCCTTCGCTATTTCTTGAACTGCTGCATCAATAAATCGATAATCAACTTCGTTTTTTTCATTCACTAATACTGGAACTATTACAACAATAACCGATGCATTGGAAACAGCTTTTGAAGTCTTGGTAGTAGCGGACAACGTTCTATTTTCATGTGCACGTAAAACCAAATTATCTAATCCTGGTTCATTTTTGATATGGGATTTACCATTATTAATACGGGAAACTATCTCACTGTTAATGTCCGCACCAAAAACGTTGTAGCCATTATTTGCGAATACTGCTGCTAAGGTTAGTCCTATTTTTCCTAAACCTACTACAGCTGCAGTCGGTAATGTATTATGTTGATCTGTTACCATATTTTTACCTCATTTCTTAACCTGCGAATTTACTTAATAGCTTATGGTGGTTAGAGGTATAATGTTTGGACTTCTATAGCTGATCTGTTAAATGTTTGTATACTGTGAGTAGCTTCCTTTCCATGTGTTCCCAGCTACATTGTGTTTCCATTACCTTGCGTGAATTTATACACATTTCGCTAAGCTTGCTTCTATCAGAAAAGAACTTAAGCAGTACTTGAGCATAATCATTAGCGCTAGACTGTAACTTTTTGACTATAATTCCACACTTATTCGTTTCAATAAAATTCTCCATATCTTTACATTGATTTACTAATACAGGTATACCGTTATTTAAGTAGCTGAAGAACTTGTTTGGCATAGCAAATCGGTTATTTAGGGAATTAGTAGCATCTAAGTCTATCCATCCTAAATTAACATCCTTCATCGCATCAGGAATAGATTTATAGTCTATCCATCCAGTAAAGTGAACTTTATCTTTTAAGTGGGAGGGTATTGTAAGCGTCTGATCCTTATTCGACTTCTTCAGTCCGCCGATGATTCTAACTTTCATGTCAATTTGCTTATTACATATTTCCAATATATCCATAAGTTTATTAAAATTACCTCTTCTTTTATCTATAACACCTTCATACGCAATTATGAACTCATCTTCACTCCCTTTTTTATGTTTCAACTTGGGTGCTAACGGAGGGGAGTTATAGATTACTTCTATTGGAAGTCGTGAGTCTAATGAGAGATACCATTCTTTAATCGACTCCGAAACTGTGATAAGGTAGTCTATCTCTTTTAACATAATTTCGAGCATTTCTCGTTTAACCTTTTTGGTATTTTGAGATTGATTGCCTAAAGGATCAACTTCTAATTCATGACTATCATAGATTAATTTACACCGTTTTCCTCTGGAAGCTAAAGCACGTTTGATTCCAATTCCTGAATAAAGCGAAAAAATTTCGTGTGCATGATAGATATCTGCTTCTTCATTGATTCCTAATTCAGTTAATGAATCATTAAAACGATTATTCTTTTTAGAGCATAGGTTGTAGTGTAGATTTTTAATATTCTTTTCATGGTATATTTGTTCATATGTGACTACTTTAATTCCCTCATGAGTAAAAACTGGAGATTGAAAATTTTCATAAAAAATACTTCCATCTACATCAAATAGATAACCATCCTTTCTAGGAACTATCATCGTCACCTTATAGCCTCGTCTCATTAGACTTTTGGCTTCCTTTTTAAAAATACGGGCATCCAAAAATGGGTGCTCAGTTACTAAAAAACAAACATTTTTACTCATTACTTTCCTCCTATACAATGTAGTAAAAAACAAAAAAACGTAAAATGAAGCACAATTTAGGTTGATGAATAAAATGGATTATAACCTTTTATACCGGTAAGCAACTATAACCTTTATCGACGCAATATAAGCACAACAAAGGTTCTTTATTAAAACTTGCGATAAGCAATGTTTTCATTGAAAGGAGCAAGAAATGAAAATATTAACAGTAGTAGGGGCTAGACCGCAATTTATAAAGGCAAGTATGTTGTCTAAAACCATAAAAGCAAATTCAAATATGGAAGAGGTTATTATTCACACCGGACAACATTATGATGATGTTATGTCCACTGTTTTTTTTGAGCAATTGAATCTTCCACAACCCGATTATAATTTAGGAGTCGGTTCTGGATCACATGGAAAACAAACCGCCAAAATGTTAAAGGAATTAGAAAATGTAATGGTTACGGTTAAACCAGATGTTGTACTTGTATATGGGGATACCAACTCGACTCTTGCTGGAAGTTTGGCAGCCTCAAAACTTCACATTCCAATCGCGCATGTAGAATCTGGGCTACGCAGTTACAATAAAAAGATGCCGGAGGAAATTAATCGGATTGTTACTGATCATCTTTCTGATTATTTATTTTGCCCTTCCCAAACTGCTATTGAAAACCTAAGTAGAGAAGGAATAAGTAAAGGAGTATACCTGACAGGAGATATCATGTATGACACTCTCCTTTACTTTAAAGATCTTGCGTTGAATCAATCAACAATTCTAGAAGACTTATCACTTACTAAAAACAACTATTACCTAGCAACAGTTCATCGGGCAGAAAACACAGATGACCCTGAGCGCTTAAAGTCAATTCTTGAAGCACTTCAACAATTTAAAATGGATGTAGTTTTACCATTACATCCGAGAACTAGAAACAAAATAAATCAGTTTCAGTTAACTAATTCAATTTTTACTCCTCGTATTAAAATTGTAGAACCTTTAAATTACTTTGACATGTTAACAATTACTTCTCAAGCAAATGTTATCTTGACTGACTCTGGAGGTCTTCAGAAAGAGGCTTATATGCTTAAAATTCCCTGCGTTACCCTAAGAAATGAAACGGAGTGGGTAGAAACTGTACATTCGGGTTGGAATCATTTAACAGGATCTGACACTAAAAACATAGTGGAAGCAGTAAAGAAAATCCAACCTCCTAAAGAATGTAAGGCTCTTTTTGGAGATGGAAAAACAGCGCAAAAAATAATTGAAACCTTATTTGAAACCTCTTGATAACACAATTCCCCATACTTTTAACGTATAAAGAGGTGAGTCTACTCACCTCTTTTCTTAGGAGATCAGAAAGCATTAAATCTGACTACTTTATAGAAATCCAACAAAGGTACAAATCCACAGTCGAAATATATTGCGAACTCGTGAAAATTAGAATTACGGTAACAGCAACGTTGATTTCCGTTGTGGCAGTCACGCACCTTAGAACCGCTGGTGAACCTTTTCGTTCTATCGTACGAGGTCACTAAAAAAGGGGAATTTTAGTACTAAAAAGATGATCTATGATTGCATCTTGAATATACAGCCTTTCCGTGGGCGAGTGACAAGCCTTCTCGGACTTGTCTAGTTGCGGCTCCTAGCGCCTTCACTTTTCGTAATCGTCCTCCGAGGTCTCGCCGATCTCTTACTTTCCACAGGGTCTCCATATATTCAAGATACTAAGTAAAGGTGAAAAGCTAAAATTTTAATATCCACCACTTTTTCAGTGCTTTTTCATTTTTTCTGCCGGATAAGGAAACTTCTATGAAAAGACATTGCGCGAAAACAGTACTTTTTTTCAAGGTCACTTTGTGTTATTTCTCCGCTAACGTTGCAGTCAATTACACATGGCACTTAGTTCCAGTTTAAATATAATGGTACTTTAGTAAAAACTAGTTTTTTAGGTGGATTAAAGGGAGGTTAGTTAATCAACTATAATTTGTTGTATACTTCAATATATTGGTTAATAACCTTTTCCGCACTATGATTATGTTTGATATAAGCCCTTCCTTTAACCCCTAAGCCTTTCCATTCGGTGGGGCTATTAATTAATTTTTTTAAGACAGTGGTTATTGTATCCGGATTTGCGTTAACGATAGGAAATCCCTCTGGGTACTTATTTACTAGATCATTCCTAATAAAACATATAACTGGTTTCCCCAACGCCATAGCCTCACCACTAAGATAACCCATCGATCCAATTCTTAACTGGTCAATGACAATATCTGCTTCTGACAAAAGCTCCATTGTTTCTTGATGATTCATACCTTCAATTAATTTAAAATCAAATGTGGAGCCAGAATTTTTTAATTGTTCTAGGGTTTCTAAAACAAATTCCGTACCTTTTAAATCACGTCTTGTAGGGGCATGAACGATGAGAGGCTTTGACTTAGGCTTGGGATAGTGTGGTTGGAGTTTATTATGATCAATAATATGTGGAATAACATGTGTTTCCTTATAATAATTTTTTATATAGGTTTCTAATTCATAGTCCAGTACAATTGCGTGATCGATGTATTTCGATAGCATTGACAAGTTTTTTTTGATTTTTTCTTCTGTCCATTCTGGTTTAACACGGACAAATTGATTGCGTTTTCTTGCAACAGATAAGATACGTGCATCCGAACCACGGTGATGGACAACCATTTTCTTCCCTGCCTTTTTCAGTATTTCTAGGTCTCTTTTATCAGGAAAAAAAGTTGATCCGAAGTGAAAATGAAAGATATCATATTCATTTATAGCCTTATCAAAATACTTTTTAATTTCTTTTTCACGTAAATGTTTTGGGAATTTTTGTAGGTTTAAGTGAATGTCTGATTCAAAGTTAAAGCGATTTGAATAAAAATGACATGCTGTAGCATCTATGCCCTTTGAGCGTAGGGCACGACACAAATTTATCATTGGTAAACCACCTTCAGGAATATGCAATACACGCAATAGGTTTCATCCTCTCTTTCAAAAAAGTAGTAAACAGTTATTTTTAATTGTTTAAAAGTTGTTTATAAACACGAAATAATCGTTCCTCCATTTTTTCCCAAGAATACATCTTTTCCATTACTTTACGAGCATTTTGGCTCATAAGTTTTAATTTATTTTTATCTTCATGAAGTGAAAGTAAAGCATCTGCATAATCTTGTGATGTTGCATTTGTTTTATCGACGATTATTCCACATTTATGTTTTCGTATGAAAGCTTCCATTTCATGACATTTGTTGACGATAACTGGAACACCATTATTAAGGTAACTGAAAAATTTGTTTGGCAACGAATATGCACGGTTGAGGGATTGTTCTACATCACCTAAATCAATCCAACCAATATCAACATTCTTCATATGGTTTGGAATTGCATGATAATCGACCCATCCTGTTAACTCAATAATATCCTGAAGGTGTTCAGGAATTAAAATTGAGTCTCCAAAACGACTTCCACCAATAATTATAAACTGAAAATTGGTCTTCTTTGAGCATATTTCAGAAATACCAATAACTTTATCTTTGCTTCCTTTTTTATCATCAACATTTCCTTCATAACAAGTAATCAAACCCTTAGTATTATAGGCTTTAGGTTTGTAATTTTTTGCAAGTGGAGGTGAATTATAGACTACTTCCACAGGTAAATTTGGTTTGTGAGTTAAATACCATGATTTAATCGAATCTGAAACGGTAATAACATAATCCACTTCTTTAAGCATTAAAAATAATTTTTGTTTTAAATTATTTCTTTTTTCTTCAGTATACCTGGGATGTAGGGGATCTGGCGTCAACTCGTGGCTATCATAAATTAGTTTTACATCTTTGCCTTTCCGTCTTTTCATCAATCTCTTTATACCAATACCTGCGAAGAGTGAGAGGTATTCATGAGTATGATAGATGTCTGCGTCTTCTTGGATAGCTAGTTGCGTTAACTGATTCGTAAATCCTTGTTTTTCCCAAACATCTTCACTACTTAGTACTTTACTCAACGGTCCTCTACAACTTTCGAAATTGTATGTGACAATTTTAATCCCTTCATGGGTAAAAACCTTATTCCTGAAACGTTTCGTAAAAGGAGCACCATCGATGTCAAATAAATACCCGTTCTTTTTCGGAACAATCATTGTGACCTTATACCCTGCCTTTTGTAAGCTTTTTGCTTCCTTCTTAAAAATTCTTGCGTCCAAAAATGGATGATAAGCAATAACCATGCAAACCTTTTTCGACACAATTACACATCCTTTCTTGAGCATGTACTGTTAAATTGGATTTTCATTTTGCTATAATTTCCAAAATAATATGCTGCATTGTTTTAAAAGTATATTCATAGAGTGAAAAAATGACTTTGTGGACTGTAATTTAACAGCTAGGAGTTTATCTTTTTTGCTGGCACACCAGCAACAATACTACCGTCATCCACATCCTTGGTAACAACTGCACCAGCTCCTACAATTGAATTCTCACCTATTAAAATTCCTGGTAACAAAGATGCATTATTACCTATTTTAGCGCCTTTTTTAATGAAGGGGCCATTTAAGGAATATTGTTGCGCGCCCATGTACTTATCATTTGACATGGAAACACACGGACCAATAAAAACATTATCCTCGAGTATTGTATCCCCCGTTACATAAGCAAGTGTCTGGATGGTACATGATTTCCCTATTTTAGTGTTTAATTCAACTATTGCAGCTCTGCCTATCACCGATTCCTCTCCAACAGTAACATTTTCTCTGATACTTGCATGATCACCAATAAACACGCCTTTGCCGATTTCGCTACCAGCGTATATGGAAACTAAGTGTCCAATACGTGTTTCCGATTGAATAGTTAATTCTCTATTTTTTTGAGCAACTTTACGCATTCTTTGATTAATACTTGGTTTTATGCCAATTACACAATTACAACCAATGGTGACATTATCGCCAATGTGAGTTCCCTCTAAAATAACAGAATGGTCACCAATAACAACATTTTGACCAAGCTTTACATCTTTTTCAATCACCGTATGTTTTCCCAACTTTGTACTTTCAGGAATAGTAGACAAATGTATACAACCTCCTTATTTATGTATGAGTCCCTGTATTTTATTGACCAGTTCGGATACTCGGATTGGAACGCTATGTCTTTGATGGGCCCAATTATAGCCTTGTTCCGCAATTGTTTGACGTTCCACTTCATTTTCCAAGAAGTATGCAGCTCTTTCCTTAAAATTGGTGTTGTCGATTGGAACAAAATGATAATAAGGAATAAAACCTAAATCTTCCAATTCTTTAAAGGTAGGCGCCAATAGAAGTGTTTTACAGGCAAGTGCTTCAAAGTATTTAATAACTGGATACCAGTGAATTGACGGACTGGTAAACAGTATTTTAGCGCGATTGATTTCCTTGGCATACAACTCGCCGATGAAATGGTGCTGTTCTTCTTGTTTATTAAAATTGCGATAACCAGGATGTTTATGGTAGACGAAAGCTGGATCTCCATCATACGCCTGAATAATTTTTTGCCTTAAAGGATAGACATCATTAACTGCACCCATCATTAACAACTGAATATCTTTATCCAACCCATAGTCTTTACATAATTCTATATTAACGAAATGAGGAAACCATTCCATTTTATGACTATATTCCGGATATGTTTCTAGAAATTTATCACGAACTACAGGAAATATGTAATTAATCTTGTGTTTCGCAATATAGTTCCTTCTAAGATTTGTAAATCGATGCACATCATTAACAAATAACCCTGTTGGAATAGTGGTAGTGGAAAGACCTTTGATTATTGGGGTAAAATTTTTATCAATATCATTTAAAAGTAAAATAAAATCCGGTTTAGAGGGGAGTTGTTTCAAAATATAGCTAATATGACCAGATTTACGCCATATTGTTAGATTAACATGCTTATTAAGTTCCTGTTCTAAATAATGGAAATTTTTATTGAGTAACCTGGATGTATCTTCCGCTATCCACAACAAATTAACCAATGTAATCGCTCCTTCTATAAGACTAGTTGAAGGTCGGACAAACGCCAAATTTACTTTTTTAGTTATGGTAGTCTATCTCACTTACTAGCTCATGCATAAGATATAAAAGGTAATAGTTATGAAGAGTGAGGAGATTTTATTATGAAAGTCGGTGTTATAGGAACAGGGAATATGGGAGAGAATCATGTGCGAACGTATTTATCATTAAATGAGTATTGCGAATTAGTAGGTGTATATGACAATAATGATCGAAAAGGACAAGAAATAGCTGAAAAATATAATGTTAGACAATTCCAATCGATAGATGATCTTCTTGAGACAGTGGATGCAGTAAGTATTGTTGTGCCGACTGAGTTTCACTATGAAGTTGGTTTAAAGTGTATTCAACATGATGTGCATATGTTGATGGAAAAACCAATTACGAGTACAATTGCTCAAGCTGACGATTTAATAGAGAAGGCTGAAAAAGCTGGTGTTACAATTCAGGTAGGACATATTGAACTTTTCAATCCGTTAATCCAAGTGCTAACAAAAGAATTAGCGAATGAAGATATCATCGGAATTGTCTTTCATCGATTAAGTCCCTACAGTGATAGAATCAAGGATGTTGATGTTGTGAAGGACTTAATGATTCATGATTTGTACATCTTACAAAAGATCTTACAGGACAATGATATTGAATTTTATGCTTTAGGGAAAATAATTGAAAATACACCAAAGCATGTTGTAGTAATTACAAGGTCATCAAAAGGAATTACAACTGAGCTAATGGCAAGTTTTAAATCAGTTAAAAAAATGAGAATCATTCAGATATTTACGGAAGATGCTTTCATTGAAGCAGATATCCTAAATAAAGAAATATTCATAACACGTTCTGATCAAACCCATCAAATAAAGTTAGATGATACGATACAACCTCTAAATGCACAGCTAGTAGATTTTATTAATTGTATCAAGTTTAATAATGAGCCTACGGTCACAGGAAGGGATGGAATAAAAGCACTGCATTTATCCAATGAAATTAGCAAACTAATTCAACATAAGGGAAACTAACACTCCAATTGTTGAAGGAAGGAATACACGAATATGTGTATTCCTATTTTTATTTAGTTCTAGAATAATAATTTAGGTGTTAACATCAAAGGTTAGTAAAAGATAAACACAGAGACTTTCCTAATCTATATTTATGTGACTAAAGCATAATTAATTCATTAACAATAAAAAAAATACCCTGATGTGTTAATCAGAGTATTTGTAAATGTTCTTATAGTTTTAGTCAGTTTTAAACCGCTACTGGAAAACGAACGAAATTTATAGCATCTACGGAGATGAATAGCTTTGTATTTTGTCCATATCCACTGCTAACATCAATAACTAAAACTAATTCGGCTGTAACGGTTGAGAGGACTCCTTCTATTAAGTTATTATCGGTAGCAACCTCAACTCTTGATCCAATTCGAGTAGCAAGCTCAGCAGCAAAAGTTTCTTCAAACATTCTATCCCTCCTTTATAATTCACTTACAAATTCGATTTTTTCAGTACGGACTAATACTTGCGCACCGGTATCTTCCAGAATGACAACGTAATCACTTCTAACCAAAAGCAGTGTACCAGTAACTGTACCGAATGGAGTAGTAACAGCAACTTGTTCGTTGACTAATTCCATCAACAATTCATCCATTGTACTTGGTGTAGTTGGTGATGGGGGGGTAGGTGTATCAGTACCTCCGTCACCGTCCAAGTCAATATCTACATCTACGTCTACATCTAATCCTGGTAAATCAAGTGAGATACCATCTGAATTTAACCTATTGGCTAAATTTTGTGTGCTTAATTGGTTTAACAACTGTATTAATGTTGCTTGTCGATTCGTTAGTGCCAAATGAATTCATCCTTTCTATAAAAGTAGTCTATATACTATATGCGCATTATGGTTGTCTGAAAGGGCATATACGGATATTGATAGATAAATCCACCTTTGTCATAGGAGTAAAAAGAAAAATGGTTCTTTAGCAGGGCTATTTAAATAGACTAGTATCTATAACACGCTTAACCCTAATGCGAATATACTATAGAAGAAATAAAGTATGGAGGTGGATTTAATGAGTGATAAAAAGGATCATGAAAATGTTTCGAAACAAGTCATTGATATGCTGGTGGGAACAACGTTAAAAAAGCATGGTGTCCAGTTAGGGGAAAAGAAAATCAGTGATGAAGAAAAAGAAGAACTCAGAAGTTTAGTTGAAAACTTGAAAGAAAGTGTAAACCAAATAACAAAAAGCGTAAATGAAAAAGATAAACAAGAGTAATAATGTTAAATTCAATTGCTACTGACACCCACGTTGGTAGCAATTTTCTATTCTAATCAATAGTTGTCACTACTTTTTTAAATTAGTAAAAAATAGGTGGTGTACTATGAGACAATCACCCTTACTCTTTTAAACCTTCTACATAGGATATATTAATCGACAAGAAGGAGGAGAGATAATAATGTCATATAACTCAAATAGAAGTTTTTTTATGGAAAGGGAAGAAGCAAGGGCTAGAAAATGCTATCATTTAGAGCCACGTCGTAGACACGATGGTTGTTGCGAAGATAAGTGTTGGGAAGATAAATGTGATAGCTGTTGCAACGATGTAGCTGGTGCAAATGATAGAAAGTGGAATGCCCTTGACCCAACAATGAATCATCCCTTTAACGATGCTACAGTAGTGCAAGAGGCAGAAGGAGAACTAAAAAATGTACAAAAATCAATGGAATCTATTATTATTAAAGATTCTTGTGATATTGAAGTAACAACAACTGATACGCAGGTTGCACTCAACGTACAGGTGGCGCTTCAAGCAGCAATCGCACTAGTTGTTAGCATATCAATTGCTGATAGCAATACGGCTGATGAAATTGTCCAAGAATTAAATGCTAAATTAAAATCCACACAAGTAAACAGACAACATCTTTGCATTGAAAACTCACGTGGAGTAAATGTCACAACGACTGATACAGATATCGCACTAAACATTCAAATTCTATTACAAATATTAATCGCATTAGTTATTAGACTAGATGTACTATAAGAGTCTACTTTTACAAATCCCATTAGATACAGTACCTTCTTAAATATAATATAAAAATGAGGTTCATTGAAAATGATAAAAGGTCTAATCCAAAAAGGATTGGCCTTTTTGTTTTTATAGTGGTAATACTTATTATTTTCCAGTAGTTAGACATAATACAACTAAAGGAGGGATTGAACATGAGAGACAAAACAAAAACAAAAAATAAAAGTAAGCAGGAAATTAATGATATGAAACATAAAAAAGCGCATCAAACAAGACAAAAAGGTCATAATCGTACATCTAACGACTAAATATGTTGAAGGTAGCAGGGTATTAGAATAAAGACCTGCTACCTTAATTATTAGTGTTTATGCTGATTATTTATTTCGTCTTTCAATTCATCACGCAAGCCGTCTATGCTTTCCTCACGACGATGATTCTTTTCTTGAATTTGTTGTTTTTCCTGTTGACTCATTTCTTCTGAATGAGCTTTTTCGTAGTCTCGAGCCTCATCCATATTTTGCAATGTATGATCAATATTATTTTGGATTCGTTCCGGGTTATTCGAACGATCATCTGATTTTGGCATTTTCATTCCTCCTTTGCAGTTTGTGCTTAGTATGGCTTAGTTGATACGGAGGTATGTATGTCAATTAATTATAATATTTTTTGGCGCTCATTTCGCTTATTAACAGAATCTGCCAATTGAAAATGTTCCTTTAACACAACCTGTTTGTTTTGCTCTACCTTTTTCTTCTTTTTCAATTTACCTAATTTAAATATTACTCCAACTTTAACTTGTTGAACTTCTTTAACTCCTTGAATAATTAACTGCATGGCAAAAATGGAAATCATAAATGCAAGTAGTATAAAGCCTAGTAGGTAATATCTACCTTGTTTGAATGCATATTTATTCGCGCCGATTAATCCAGACCATTCATTTGTTGTAGATCTTGGAGGACCACTTAAAGGTCCGGTTTCTATAATGGTGCCACCAAGAAAAATAGAAAAGAATCCTAAATGGATAAAAATTAACAGGACTTGGATAAATTGCTGTCCAAATAACACCGTCATTTTTGGTCCAATATGTGGCATAACATGATGCCAAAAAATATGAATCCTGTTGCCACCTAATACTTTCGCACTCATTACAAATTCATTTTGCATGACACGATGAATATCTTTTCCAATTAGAACGGTTGTTAGCGGTATTACTAAAATCGTAAGCACGACGACTTCCACGGTTATTCGTTCAGCCGTATTATGCGAAAATCCACTTGTTGTACCGAAAATCACCATACTAATCAAGATATAAGCAATGACACTTAATGGAATGAAATGGATCGAATCCACCATCTTACTAATCCATTGTTGTGTTCTAGGTTTTAGGTAGAACGCGTAAATGGCACCGAAAATTAGCCCACCGAAAACACGCATTACCGCAATGAGTAGCCCAAAAAACAAGGTGTATTTTGCACCAATAACGAGTTGATCAAATAAACTATATCCATATCGATCAGATCCAAAAAGGTAAGGTTCCGGAGGCTCGTGAGGCGGTAATCCAATTAACGTTGTGCCATCTTCCTCATAAGCAAATAAAACTTTATCAATGTGATCATTTGTAGTGACCGAATAGATTACGCTATAGCTGATAACAAAAATAAAAAAGATACTTCCAACCGCGAATTTCCAGTTTTTCATATGCCTAAAAAATACTGCAACTAGAATAAAAATAGGCTTCCAGGGTTGAAATTTTTTCAATCTCACGTTCTTCAGAGAATACAAGACATTTTTGACGCTGATCTGGAAGTGTGTGACGATGGACGTTGGTTGTAATTTATTCCACCAATGTCCTTTTTTAACTGCGTAACTGTTCAGTTCGTCAGGGTTAATCCATAGTTCAATGGATTGGAAGAAAAAATAAAATGGTGTAAAAAGCATCGCTAAGGTAACAGCTATATTAATTGGGTTTACATTTCCTAGGATAAAGGATGTGAATCCGCTACTGTTATAGATTGGTTCAATTACAAACTGACTAGATAATGTTGCCCAAATAATAACTTTCATATGATGAAACGAACTTGGCATAATATTTTTCAAAACATGCTTAGTAATGATTCGAATTTTTTTAATTCCTTTGCTTTGAAGAAAGGATACATAATCCTTCAGTAGTTCCTCTTCAATCATAAGAAGAAGAATTTTGTACATAGATACCATTGGAAGTACGGATAACGCTAAAATTGGTCCTAAATACGCTTTTTCTCCACGAAACGTTGCTACACGAAATATATCAACGGCAAATTTTTGATAAACGTATATGGAAAGTATTTGCAAGAAAACAGCGATAACAAGGTCAGGTACAGATTCTAAGAAGTCGAGTAACCGTTTAATCGGTTGAAGAAGTAATCTTGGAAGAAAATGCGTAATTAAAGCAAGCACGAATGCTAATGACAGCCCAATAAAAACCGCTGATAACAAAATGGTCATGGAGTAAAGATATGGTTCCCATATGACATCGAACAAAGGAACTTCTATAGACTCCCTTCCTGCTCGAACAGCATATACCCAGCTTTCCGGATTGACTAATTGTCTTGTGAAGGTTTGAAACATATCAACTAGTGCAGGAATACTTGTGGTTCTGGTGACCACAGCTTGTGGGATAAAACTAAACAGAATAATACCAAGTATTCCAAGCAGATAGAACAAAAAAAGCTTTAAGATTCGCATACATCTGACCCCCGGTTATTAAACTTTCTTTCTTATTTATCTATTTTTTAAATATTACTACTTTTCGCTTTATAAAACAACGCATAATTCCATTTTTTTCTAAAAAGAAAAATCATAAAATTTAAAGGCTTGTAACAAAATAAGGAAAGAAATTACTAGCATTCAAAAATTAGTAACATTGGAGATATTTCAGTATAAAGAAAAATTTCCCAATATTATTGAATGTCCTTCAATTAAGTGATAAAATTACCAAGACCAAATACCTAGTAAATTGGTGTGTATTTGTTAGTAGTTAGCTAGAACCAAATACGGAGTATTGTGTACATAGTTTAATTTTATGGTTGTGAGGGTATATAAATATTAATAGTTAAATAGTACATAAGTCATGTTTATAAAGTTTTGTTTAGTGAATGTACAATAAAATGATTTTATATATAAAAGGAGAAGATAATGAGTATTTCCATTAATACTAATTCGAGCACCCAAGTTTTAGATAATGTGTCAGTTTTAGCAGCACTAGAGTCAAATCTAGCAATGATAGAATTTAATTTAAAAAGAGAAGTTATTTGGGTAAATGAAAACTTTGCATCAACAATGGGATATACTGTTGATGAAATGAATAATATGCATCATAGCGAGTTCTGCACTACGGAATTCAGAAATAGCCATGAATATGATGAATTATGGAACAACCTAGCTAAAGGAAAAAAGTTTCAGGAAAAAATTCAAAGGATTGGAAAAGATAAAAACCAACTTTGGTTAGAAGCTACCTATATTCCCATACTAAATGAGGAAGGTGGAGTAGAGGCTGTTCTCAAAATAGCAACAGATATTACAGAGCGTGAGAATAATACCGCACGAATTATTTCTAGATTAAAAGAAATGCCATCAGAGTTAGTCGATATAGTTATCGAGAATTCAAATGAAAAAGCGAAGGCAGTTGCTGCTCTTAAGGAACAAACCAATTTAATTATGGAAGTTTCTAAGATCATTCGAAATATATCATCACAAACAAATGTTTTAGCTCTAAATGCGGCTATCGAAGCAGCTCGTGTTGGTGAACAAGGGCGTGGCTTTAAAGTTGTAGCTGACGAGGTACGTAGGTTGGCTGGGAATGTAGATGATTCAATTAAAAATGTTAATTCAAACGTAGAAGTTATCACGGAAGAAGTTGACAAGGTTAGTAAAATAACAGATGAATTGAAAGAAATAGTTTTAGATACTCAATCACAATTTAACGTGACGATTGAAGAATTTGAAGGTGTGACTAGGTAATAAAATAATACTACAAAAATGCTTGAATTCAGCTATCTGAAATCAGGCATTTTTGCATGAATTATTTTGAGAGTAGTAGGATATCAAGTCAAATGTTGAAAAAAATAATTTCTACCACTCATTGAAGAAATGACAGATACTTTTGTAATGTTACTTTTATTCTACCATGAAGTTAGTGAACTACTCCCACCACTTACCACCCTAACGGTGAAGTGGGGCTTCTTGGGTAATCGCCACTTTTGCCAACTGACGAAATGGACTAAGCTAACCCTCCTGTTCCAAGAGTTTCTATTTCCATTATGTAGTTGCCAATAAGCGAATGCCTTCTTTTTTGATATTTCGTACTGCATCGTAGTCTCTATTAACGTGTAGTCCACACGAACAGTGGTAGATACGTTCTGCCATCTTTACCTCTTTCAGTGAACCACAATTTGAACAGGATGGAGTCACAAATTGGATATGACGATAAAATAGGAGAGCTCGTTTTTATCGACCTTAGGCAGAAGACTCCTTCTTCAAAACACGAAAGTGTTTAGGTGGGAGTTGAATCGCTTATTTTTTTGCATTTTAAATGCTGATTTGAGACAAACAACTGTTCGATTTGGTAAAATAAACGCATGATAAACTACTTGGAGGTGAATCATATGCAAACGTTATCTATTAAAATACCATTGTTCGAACCAACAAATACAAAATGTGACATGTATGAAAAGATGCGTATCAATTTTTCAGAATGTACAAATTCTGCTGTTGAAGTGAAACGAAATGAACCTAGTATAAAAGCAGCCGAACTAGATAAAAAGCTGGGTCATGTTGAGTTACCCTCGACGTTAAAGCAAGAAGCTAGAAAACTAGCGGTATCTAGGTATCAAGATTGGTACAAAAACAAGAAAACCAAAGGGTTTCCCAAATTCAAAAAAAACATTGCCATTCCTTTCAACAATCAAAATTGGCGATTTCGCTTTGATAACGGATTTTTAAAGTTGGGCATTCCGACTCTTGATGGTGGGAGTTTAACAGTAGATAAGTACATTCCGTTAAAAACGAATGAATATAACCTATTTTGGGTGAACTACTTGCTTACCGGTGAAATGGATACAACGTCAAAATACTATCAATGGTCATATAATGGTATTTCTATACCTAAAAAGGGAAACGGGCAGTTATTCTTTAAGAAAGGAAAATGGTATTTTTCTTTCTCTGTTTCGTTTGAGTTAAAGAATGAAGTTCGTGATGTTAATAATTCAAAAGCAATTGGCGTAGACCGCGGACTAAAGTTTGTTGCGGTTGCAGGTAATAAAGAGAGCGGAAAGTATGTTCATTTCTCCGGAAAACATATCGGTCATATTCGAAGAAAATATAGTCGTCTTCGACGTAAAATGCAAAAAGCGAAAAATACCAAAGCCCTAAAAAAGCTGGAAAACAAAGAGCAACGTGTTATACAATATTGGAACCATGTAATTGCAAAGGAGATTGTTTCGTTTGCCATAGAACAGGGTGTCTCTATTATTAAAATAGAAGATTTAAGTAATATTCGCTCCATGAAAAAATACTGGAAACGTAGCGACAGGAATATCAACTCTTGGGCTTTCTTTGACTTGGAATTAAAACTAATCTATAAAGCTAAACTAGCCGAGCTAGAGGTGCAAAAGGTTAACCCATTCAAAACTAGCCAAGAATGTTCGAATTGCGGTAATACAGTTAAAAGGAACCGTAGAGGTTCTTTGTATAAGTGCTCCTGTGGATACACGAAAGATGCAGATATAAATGCAAGTTTCACTATTTCCACAAGACCACCAATTACTGAAAAAAGCAAAACTGCGGTTTAGTTACCGTTGCGAAAGATCTAATGCTTTCGTAAGGCGCCTGACTGCGCTGTACACCTAGCTGATGACTCTCTACCCGTATCCCATGTAAGTGGAAGACGGGACTGAGAAGAGGTAATGGTAACCAACCAGTAGTATTTTTCTACTGGGATTCCCTTCCACAAATTCCATAAAGGTTTAGGTGGGGGAGGATGTCAAGATGGAGCATGTTCGCGCTGTTACTTTAGAGGAAGTAAAGGAAATGGTTACAGAGCATTTGGATTATCGATTAAATGATTAAATGAGCTAGATAATTCGATTGGTGCATTACTCATGCACATAGCTTCGATTGAAAAGGTTCACCAGTTGATATCGTTTGAAGAAAGAGATTTTATTAAAGAAGAATTGTCCATATGGGGTTCCGCCATTGAACTAGGATTAAAAGGAAACGAAATTAATAACCATTCGATCAATTATTACATTGATGAATTGACATAAGTTAGAAACGACACACTTTCCCATTTAAAAAGTGTAGGTTTCATCGTATTTCAATCACCAGATCGAAAAAGACCTCGAGGTCTAGGAATAGGAAGAGTGTTAATAAAAGAACTTTTAATGTGGGCTGAGAATAATCCACTGATTGAAAAGGTAGGTTTAGGCGTTCTATCAACAAATCATCGAGCACGTTCGCTATATGCAAGTCTCGGGTTTAAAGAAGAGGACGTAAAGTGAATGAAATTAAACTTGGTAAGGGTACATATGCAGATGATATACTTATGTATAAGTTTGTGTAGATAAAATTCACTTAATTTTATGTGATCTTATAGAGGTGAAAACCATGGAAATTCGTTCCGTACAAAGCTCAGATTACCATACTATCTCACCATTAATTAATGAGTGGTGGGGCGGTAGACAAATGGCCGATATGCTGCCAAAGTTATTTTTTGTTCATTTCTCAAATACAAGTTTTGTTGTAGAAAAAGACGGTAAAATTGTTGGATTTATAATTGGCTTTTTGTCGCAAACAAATGAACAGGAAGCATACATCCATTTCGTTGGAGTAGATCCCGAATATAGAAGGCAGAACATCGGGAAACAACTTTACGATAAATTTTTTAATACAGTATTACAAAGCAAACGTAGTATTGTCCGTTGTGTCACATCACCAGTCAATAAAACATCTATTTCATATCACGCAAAAATTGGATTTGTAATAGTAAAAGGTGATAAAGAATTGGATGGAATATCGGTACATTCAAATTATGATGGGAATGGACAATCTAGGGTATTGTTTGTAAAAGAGTTGGTTTAAGGTATCTCTATAAGGGACGCCCTTAATAGGACGTCTCTTTTAGAGGTTCCGTTTTAATTCTTTTATCTCTTCTTTGCTAAGTTCAGTGATTTTTGCAATTAAGTCAATGGAAAGGCATTCTTTAAGCATAGCAACAGCGTCTTCGCGTTTTCCTTCTTCTTTGCCTTTTTCCCACCAAGAATTAGGGAGTTTTTTTATAAAGTCTGCTTCATCTTTTGGCATTTGATTAATATCCTTCATTAGCTCTTCCTCCTCCTCTTTGTTTAAGGTTAGGTACGATTCAAAAAAGCCATTTATTAATCGAGTTTTTGCAGGATCTATTTCCATTCGTACGAGCATACGTAGAAATTCTTTTTTAACTTGAACTTTCTCATTATTAGTATACCCCATTTTGCTAAGTAAAGCAGCTGCTACAGGGTTATTAGAATCAAGAAACTGGCGCCAGTTCATTTGTTTAAGTTCTAGTTTCAAAAAATGAAACGTTAGTACGTGGAAGAATGGGAATTTCATCGTAAACTGATTGGGTTCTTTTCTGACTGCATCATAGCTGAAGATGGCAATAGGTAAGACCGGCTTCCGATATTTGTTATAGAGCATACTAAAATAATGATACATTCTCTCGTTGAAACTTGACTGCATATAGCTTTGAGGTTCTACATGAATAATGATGAGGGTATCTTGTCCTTTTAGCTTTGTCTCAATAACAATATCTGCACGTCGACTTTCTCCCTCGTGTACATCGGTAAAAGTTTCTTCTGACAAAGGTATAATTGTTGAAAAATCAATGTGTTTATGAACATCGGGGAAAAATACTTCAAGAAATTCCTTAAAAAATGTGTGGATTAA
Organism: Virgibacillus sp. GM2-2; assembly: GCF_055329585.1. NCBI lineage: Bacteria > Bacillati > Bacillota > Bacilli > Caryophanales > Bacillaceae > Virgibacillus > Virgibacillus sp. GM2-2. The sequence continues at coordinate 44,620 of NZ_JBUZWC010000009.1, forward strand.
TTCTTTGAACAGTTGATCATGGTGGATATATGGCTCGTGTTCTTCATGTACTACCATAGTTAATGACATCATACCACATCTTTCTATAAAGAAAATGAGGAATAGACCGAGGAAGTAATTCTAAATTCATGATACCAAAATCATTATACTCAAACAAGTGTTCGCATTAAAAATTCGAAACTTTTTGCATAAATAATCGTAGTATCGTATTAGACGGGGGGATTCGTAAAATGGACAAATATATAACTATTAATGGGTCGGATATTTTTGTAAAAATAATAGGGGATGGGGAACCAATCATCTTTCTTCATGGTGGTCCAGGGAGTGAACATGGTTTCTTTTTGCCGCATATGGAAAGATTAGCAGATGATTACAAATTAGTTTTTTATGATCAAAGAGGATGCGGGTTATCGCAGGCAGTAGATCGCTATACAATAGAGGATGAAATCGAAACGCTTGAACAACTTAGGAAATTATTGGGACTAGAGACGATAAATCTATTTGGTGAATCGTGGGGATCCATGTTGGCGCTTTCTTATGCCACCAAATATCCAGAAAATGTTAATCGGATATTCTTAACTGCAGCAATCGGTATTACTGCTGATGCCCTAACAGTTTTTGAAAAAGAATTGGAAAAACGTATTTCTGACGAAGATAAAGCTACACTTTTTATTATCGACGAGAAATTAAAAAAGGGAGAAGCAAGCATCGAAGAGATATTTGATATCCTCGATCCATACTATGTTTATTCTACAGCGAACCTGAGTGGAAAAAGTAGAATCAACAATATAGTAAATGAAAAGTTGAGTAAAGACATAAAGTTTCATTACGATCTAAGATCCGAATTATCCACGCTTTCAACCATTCCAATAATGGTAGCTCAAGGTGATCATGATATTATCTCACCGAAATTAATAAATTCTTTATTAATAGACTATATACCGCACGCAACTCTACATAGCATTGAAAAATGCGGACATTGGACAGTAGTGGAGCAACCGAATGTGATAGCAAAATTAGTGAAGGAACATATAGGAGCAGTAAGATGAAATTAAGAGGAGCACTGATAGAAGAAGCAAATCTGATTAGCGAAATCGCCATTCAATCAAAAGCTTATTGGGATTATAGCGCGGAATTCATCGATGCGTGTAGAGAATACTTAACGATAACTGAGCAGTATATGAAGAAAAACGATGTTTATGTTTTGGAAGATAAATGTGAAATAATCGGTTTCTTTTCATTTGAAAGAGGAGAAAAGAATAGTTTGGATTTCTTATATATTGACCCAAAATATATTGGTAAGGGATATGGCAAAATTATGTGGGAAAACATACTACAACAGGCAAAGAAACTTGGAATCTATAGATTTACGATTGATAGTGACCCACATGCAATTGGTTACTACAAAAAAATGGGAGCAATTAAAATTGGGGAAACGCCATCTACCGTGTTTGAAGGTAGGTTACTTCCATTGTTGCGAGTAGATGTATCATAAAAAAGGAGCGATACCAATTTTTAGAAGAGATTATGTAACCAATAAAAAAATTGGAGAAAAGTTATGAAACTAGTAGAAAATAATACCATTGAGAAAAATAGATTAACAACTTTTTTTACGAAACACTGGGGAAGTCCTGAAATGGTAATTTCCAGCGGGGTGTATAAATGCGATAATCTAAACGGCTATATGGTATTGAAAGATAATAATGAAATAATTGGGTTGATCACGTATGTCATTGTTGAAGACGAATGTGAAATCATTTCGCTAGATAGTCTTATTGAAAACAAGGGAATCGGCACATCACTCTTAAAAAAGGTCGAACATCATGTAACTAATTTAGGACTAGAACGAATAAAGTTAGTAACAACCAATGATAATTTACATGCGATAGCCTTCTATCAAAAGAGGGGATACCGTTTGGTCAATGTCTTTCCGAATGCGGTTGAAGAGGCAAGAAAAATAAAACCGGAAATTCCACTGGTGACAGCAAATGGAATTCCGATTCTAGATGAATTATTATTGGTCAAAGAGTTATAAAAATGCACGAAAAATCATTTTATTCTATAATGTAATATAACAAGTATGGATAAAGGAGTTGAAGCGCATGTCATTTGCGAAATCAGGAGCAGCTCATGCAAAGCCTATTACTAGCGGCGATTCTTTGCATGAGGTGGATAGTTTTATTTATATCGCCTAGTAAACTGTTCAATTCTAGTAAGTAGGCTTTGCACCTTATTCGAAAGATAAAAATAAGGAGCTGGCTGAAATGAGTTATGTGAAAGCAGAAAATGTTTTACCAAAAGAATTGATAGATGAATTACAAAAATATGTTCAAGGAAAAACCATATACATTCCGAAAACCCAGAATAACTATCAAAAATGGGGAACCTGTTCTGGCGGGAGAAAAGTAATTGATGAGCGAAATGCCTCAATGCGGAATGACTTCAGCACTGGTTTTACTATTAATCAATTGGCTGATAAATATTTTCTTTCACCGGAAACGGTTAAAAAAATTGTATATTCTAGAGAATAAACGTAAAAGCGCTGATCAACTTTTTTTGATCAGTGCTTTTACTATGGTGAAAATAGTTTATAACTATTCTTCCTATAGAATTCATACCATAAGAAACTTAAAATCAAGGGTAGAATGGAGTTGAATGAAAATGATAAAGTTTTTAACTGGTGAAAGAGTATATTTGCGACCAATTGAACAGGAGGATTTAGATTTATTCTATAAAAATGCTCTGTGGGATAAAGAAGGTAGAAAATTAACTGGAACACAGGCTGTATTTACACGTTCTGGGGTACAAAACTGGTTTGAAAAAAATTCAGTCGATAATAGTAGAATTGACCTTATGATTTGTTTACAGGAAAATGATCAACCAATCGGTGACATCGCGATGTTGGATATAGATAATCAAAATCAAAGCGCTGTCGTCAGAATATCCGTTTTTGATAAAGAATACTGGGGAAATGGCTATGGTTCCGAGGCGATGAACTTACTTTTGGAATTTGGTTTTAATGTTGTAAATCTGCATCGAATTGGTTTGGACGTTTTTGCATACAACGAAAGAGCGATTAAAGCGTACGAGAAATTGGGTTTTAAAGAGGAAGGAAGAATTCGAGATGCGCTTTTTTATGATGGAGCTTTTCATGATTCAATCTTAATGGGAATATTAAGAGAAGAGTTTAGGAAGGTGAATTACAATGCTGAAAAATAAAATCAAAAATGTAATCGAGGAAAAAGTGAACGAGCTTGGCTATTCAGGGGCGATTTACGTGAAAAAAGGAAATGATGTGGTATTTGATTCAGCATTTGGATATGCGAATCGATCTGATGAACTGATGAATAAGGTAAATACTAGATTTGGTATAGCATCTGGCTGCAAATTGTTTACTGCAATTGGTATATGCCAACTTGTAGAACAAGGCAAAATAGCGTTTGATACACGTTTGAAGGATTGTTTAGATATTGCTTTTCCAAATTTTAATAAAGAGGTAACGATTCATCATTTATTAACACACACTTCTGGTATTCCTGACTACTTTGACGAGGATAAAATGGATGATTTTGAGGAGCTTTGGAAGGAACGACCAACTTATTTAATTCGTACATTACGTGATTTTTTACCGATGTTTCAAGAAGAGAACATGATGTTTAATTCTGGGGAAAAATTTCACTACAATAACGCTGGTTTTATCGTATTAGGCCTAGTGATTGAGCAACAAACAGGGATGTCTTTTATCGACTATATTGAGAAAGAAATTTTCCAGCGGTGCGGAATGCTTGATTCAGGATATTATTCACTTGATCAACTTCCGAAAAATACTGCGATCGGTTATATTGATGAGGAAGATGGTACGTGGCGAACCAATACGTTTTCAGTACCAATTAAGGGAGGTGCTGATGGAGGTGCCTACGTTACTGCGCCTGATATGATAAAGTTGTGGGAAGGACTGCTGAATCACAAGCTATTAAGTGAAAAGTATACCAATACATTGTTAACACCTACTATCAATGTAAAAGATGAAGTTTTCTATGGTTATGGGTTATGGATAAATAAACGAAATGGTCACATTGTTAACTATCATGTCATGGGATACGATCCTGGAGTAAATTTTCGTTCAGCTGTGTACCCAGACCTTGACTTAAAGCTAGTTGTACCATCTAATAAAGAATCTGGATCCTTTGAGGTAATAAAGGCTATAGAAGAATTGATATAAGAAGTTTAAGCTCCTTTTCATATGAGAAGGGCTTTTTATTATGATTGGAATGTACTTTACTATTACTATGGTTTGAGTTGAAATATTCTCGAATTTCTATTTAAATGGGGTTTATAGAAATATTTACTAGTTTCACATGTTATAATTTGGTTGGTTCAAATACTATTAGTAAATAAAGAGGTGGTTCCTCTGGTGGAAATTGCTCTTATATTTTTATCTTATGTTAGCGGATGCTTAAATGGGGCTTTTTATGTAGGAAAGAATCTTTCTGATCAAGATATTAGAACCCTTGGAAGTTCAAATGCAGGTGCCAGAAATGCTGGTAGGGTATTTGGACGTTCTGCATTTATTTATACGGTTATAATCGATGCATTAAAAACGGTGATTCCGTTGACTATCGCGGCTTACGTGTTTCCCGTTAACGAATATGTTTTAGGAGGTATGGCACTAGCTGTTTTACTCGGACATATTTGGCCAGCCCAACTGCAATTTCGTGGAGGTAAAGGGGTTGTCGTTTATTTAGCCGTTGCACTTGCATTAATGCCATTAACACTTCTTGTAGTTGGTATAACTTTGCTAATAGGTTTGCAAATCAAAAAGAATTTTACAATAGTAGGGTTGATTGCAATAAGTACCATACCCATTACGTTAGCAATTATTTCAAGCTATTTATTGTCTAGCACTTTTTTACTTATGCTGTTCATCGTAATTTTTGTACATAGAAAAGAGGATTAAAATGAGGGATGCTACACCAATTTTGTTCAAATTGGCAGATAATGAAAACGAATTTGACCAAATTCATGCGTTAAATTATCAAACTTTTGTAGAAGAAATACCACAACATAGTGCAAATGAATCGAAAAAACTAATTGATCGATTTAATGAAGAAAATACATATATTATTGCGAAAAAAGAAAATGAAGTAATCGGTATGATTTCGGTAAAGGGAAACAGGCCGTTTTCATTAGATCAAAAACTTGAAAACCTTGATGCTTATTTTTCTGAAAAGATGCTTGCCTGCGAAGTAAGACTGCTTTCGATAAAAGAGGCATATCGTGGTGGAAGAGTTTTTTATGGACTATGTGAGAAATTAGTAGCGTGTTGCCTAGAAAAAGGGTATTCCATGGCGTTAATTTCTGGAACGACGCGTCAGGCAAAATTATATAAGCATTTAGGCTTTCAATCATTCGGTCCACTGGTTGGAACAGAAGAAGCGCCATATCAACCAATGTACTTAACGAAGGAAAACTTTGAACGAGCTTCAAAGGTCTTCCAAAGATTAATCGAACGACATGAGAAAAAATTTTATCAAAATTTTCTCCCTGGCCCCGTCGAAGTTAATGAGGAAGTGAAAAAAGCATGGCAAGAATCGGCAATATCTCATCGATCTACAGCATGCCAAAGCACTGTCAGAGCAGTAAAAGACCAATTATTTAGTCTAACGAACGCAAATCATGTGGAAATTGTAGTTGGAACAGGAACGCTAGCTAATGATATGGTTGCTGGTCAGTTATCGTTACTTTCTGGAAAAGGATTGATTCTAGCAAATGGTGAATTTGGCGAACGGCTAATTAATCAGGCTACTCGCTTTGGACTTCATTTTAAAACGATAAAAAAAGAATGGAATACTGTGATTTCCATCGAAGAGATGGAACAAGTTTTATCGAATCATCCAGAGATTAGCTGGCTTTGGTCTGTTCATTGTGAAACTTCCACAGGCTACATATATCCGTTGGAACAGTTAAAGCAACTATGTAAAAAACATCATGTTCATCTCTGTCTCGATGCTTGCAGTAGCCTTGGTGTCATACCTGTTGACTTATCGGATGTTTATCTGGCAACGTCCGTCAGTGGAAAAGGACTAGCATCATACCCTGGACTTGCCCTTGTGTTTCATCAATTAAATATTTTACCGAATGAAAGAATTCCGAGTTATTTAGATGTTGGAAAGTACGAAATGAATGACAGTATTCCATTTACACACTCTTCCAATGGCTTAAAGGCTTTACATGCCGCTTTATGTAATCAACAATCAGCAAAAGATATGCTTGCCGAAAAGGTCTCTCATCTTTTAAGTGCTTCTAATTTGGATGTATTTAAAGGTGATAACTATTCGCCAGGAGTCATCACAATTTGTTTACCAGAAAAAATAGATTCGAAAGACTTTGGAGACCAATTAAAGTCTGAAGGTATACATGTAAGTTATGAAAGTGGTTATTTATTGAAACGAAACTGGTTCCAGATAGCCCTTATGGGTGAGCAGAATGAGACAAATGTCTTAAAAGCAATTCATCATATTACGGAACAATTTAAATTACAGACAAAAGTCAAGGAAATGAATAAATGAAAAAAATAACGACCTTTCTAACGAATCATTTACTTGCAGCAACTGTATTCATTTTATGTTTAAAAACGGTACTTGTAACAGTGCTTTGTTTCGATTTAACGATTTCCTCTTGGATTGATATTGTTTTGTTAATTATAAGTCCTGTGGGTACAGTTATGTTATTTATCGGACTAAGTTTTTTATTCAGTAAACGTGTTCATCTAGTCAGTTTACTTGTCATCTACATCTTAGTAACAGGGCTTTTATACGCAAATCTACTTTATTATCGTTTTTATATTGATTTTGTTACGGTATCCGTTTTGCTCCAAATAAACAATGTTGGGGGCCTTGGTCCGAGTACGCTAGAACTGCTTTCCCCATATGATATCTTTATTGTCATCGACATTTTCATCATTGGCTACGTCATTTTGAAAAACAGAAGACAACAAATTCAGCGTCCCAATAGAAAAAAGTATGCCTTTACTAGCATAGCGGTGATAGCATTAACCTTTGGCTTAGCTGTATTCCAATATCCTCATCTGCTTAAAACAGGATATGATCGTGAACAATTGGTAGAATCGATTGGTCTTTATAACTATCAGTTGGTCAATATTGCTTATGGAATAAAGGCACCAATTCAACTTGCATTAGCTGATCAATCAGATGCTAAAAAAGTTAATCGTTATATAAAAGAAAAGCCGAATAAACGAACGGATCTATTCGGAATGGCTAGTGGGAAAAACCTTGTGTTAATTAGTTTAGAGTCAACACAAAATTTTGTTATAAATCAATCGGTTAATGGAGAAGAAATTACGCCATTTCTTAATGATTTAATTAAGGATAGCTATTATTTTTCTAATATCTATGATCAAACAGCACAAGGAAAAACATCTGATGCAGAATTCATGATCGATACAGGGCTTTACCCACTACCGAGTGGTTCTGTTTTTGTTCGTCGTCCTGAGAATACGTTTGAATCCCTTCCGTATTTGTTAAAGAAAAACGATGACTATACAGTTGCTACATTTCATGGTAATGTAGCGGATTTCTGGAACAGAGATCAAATGTATCAGAACCTCGGCTATGACTATTTCTTCTCTAAAAAGTATTACGAGGTAACCGAAGAAAACTCGATAAACTATGGAATTAAAGATATTCCATTTTTTGAACAGTCAATGGATGAACTATCCGAACTCAACGAACCATACATGGCGAAGTTTATTACGTTAACCAACCACTTCCCATTTCTACTAAAGAAAGATGATCGAACAATAAAACCAGCCAATACAAATGTGGAAGTAGTAAATCGTTATGTTACAACTGTTAGGTACGAAGACCAAGCATTGAAACGATTTTTTGAGTTATTAAAAGAAAAGGATATGTACAAAGATACTATGTTTGTCATATACGGTGATCATTATGGAATATCAAAGAAATACGAAGCGGGTGTTCACGAACTATTGAATCAAGAAGCTACTCCGCTCAACCATTTAGAATTACAACAGGTTCCATTAATTATCCACATCCCTGGTAATGAAGGTAAGACAATCGATAGAATTGGTGGAGAAATTGACATTCGGGCTACCATTTTACATCTACTTGGCATAAATACTGATCATCAAATGGCTTTTAGTCAAAGTTTATTTACTAGGGATAGTGATAAACCAGTCATTTTTAGGGATGGAAGTATGGTATCAGAAGATTATGCCTATATAAATAATGTATGTTATGACAGAAGTTCTAACAAAGCGGTAGATGACAAAAGTTGTTCTCCTTATCTAGATATTGTTCGGAATCAATTAGAACTCTCTGATGACATTATATTAGGGGATTTATTGCGGTTTATTGAGTAGAAAATCTTACAAACCTAAAAGTGTTAATTAATGTTATTCAAACCAAAGTACATAGAATGCTTGTCCTAAATAGACATGGGTTCTATGTACTTATTGATTATTTTTTCACCATTTTGCTGACCAAGATAGAATTTCACCGATTAAAAAGAAATAAATGAGAAGAGTATGCTAAAATAAAGCACATGCCAACTTATTCTAGAACATACGATGATCGGGGGAGTGGTTTAAAAGTGAATTGGTATTCCCAGACAAAACGAGATTCGTTCCTTTTACTATTTGGTGTAGGGATTTCTACACTTGGTGATTTTATTTACCTAGTAGCTATCAATATATTAGTCATTCATATGACTGGTTCGCCTGCAGCGGTCGCAGGATTATGGATTATGGGCCCGATTGCGTCGATTCTCACTAAATTCTGGTCAGGAAGCTTAATCGATCGCATGAATAAGCGCAATCTAATGATCGTTACAGACATTATCCGAGCAATATTCGTATTCGTTATCCCATTCTTAGATTCCATTTGGCTTATATACATATTTTTATTTTTCCTATCCGTCTCAAAAGCATTTTTTGATCCCACATCCATGACTTACATCACTAAACTCATCCCGAAAGAACAACGAAAACAATTTAACTCTTACCGAAGTCTTATAACGTCTGGAGCATTTTTAGTTGGTCCAGCCATTGCGGGCGTATTATTGTTATTAACAACAGCTGAGATGGCCATATGGATTAATGCTGCTTCATTTGGTGTGTCAGCATTCATGTTGTATCTCCTCCCTAATATAGAAGTAAGGGAGAAAATAGAAGACGCCTCCACATTTACTTTAGGTATGCTAAGAAACGACTGGAAAGAGGTTGTGCACTTTAGCCGGAATCATTCATACATTGTCATCATCTATTTTCTTGCTCAATTTTTCATGGTTGTCGCACTAGGCATGGATTCGCAGGAGGTAGTGTTTACACAACAGGTTTTACATTTATCTGAAGCGGACTTTGGTATGTTAATTAGTATCACTGGTGCAGGATCAATAGTGGGGGCAATAACTGTATCTTTTTTAGCGAAAAAAATGTCTATTAAGCTATTAATGGGTCTAGGTTATCTGATGGTAGCAGTAGGCTATCTCATTTATGCTTTTTCTTTCTCATTCTGGTCAGTAGCTATCGGTTTTATTATTTTGGGATACTTCAATGCATTTTCCAATACAGGGTTTATGACCTTTTATCAAAATAACGTTCCGATTGATATCATGGGCAGAATTTCAAGTGTTTATGGAACATTTCAAAGTGTTCTTCAAATTCTATTCATTTTGCTAATTGGCTTTACAGGGGAAATTGTTCCACTCCGTTATAGTATAATTGCTGCGTCCATTCTTATTGTATTCATTAGTTTGTTCCAGATTTTGATGATTAATAAGCCATCACGTGAAGCTTATTTTGATGAGGTGGAAAATGTTCAATAAAAATTATTAGAAGGAAGTGATCTTATCAAAGCTATTATTTTTGACTTTGATGGAACTCTCGCAAACACGTTACCTATATGTTACTACGCATTTCAAAATGTCTTTAAGGAATTCGATGGCAAGGAACTGTCTGCCGAGGAAATAAGAACGATGTTTGGTCCATCTGAAACTGGTATTATTAAAGAGAATCTATTTAATGAAAATAAAGAGAACGCAATAGAACTGTATTATGAAAAATATTTAGAGGGCCATGCACAATTAGTTGAACGAAATTCTAAAATTGATAGGTTATTACAATTTCTAAAAGATAAAAACATGAAGCTAGGTATTGTAACTGGTAAGGCAAGAAGAAGCTTGGATATTTCGTTAAAAGTTCTCCAAATGGAAGACTATTTTGATGTAATCATTACAGGTGACGATGTTACAAAGCCAAAGCCAAATCCAGAGGGTGTACATAAGGCATTATCTTTCTTAGGGATAGATAATAATGAAGCTATGTTCGTTGGGGATAGTGAAGCGGACATACAAGCAGGAAAACAGGCAAAGGTTTTTACAATTGGTGTTCACTGGTTACCTGAATATCAAACAATAGAATTTTCAACCCAGCCTGATGTAAATTATAACAGTGTTGAAAGTTTCATAGATTATTTAGAAGAAGGTGTCTTTCGTGAGTCATAAATGGCTGGAATGGGCTAAGCGAATTCAATCTTTGTCTCAGGCGGGGTTAGCTTTTTCAAAAGATGTATACGATAGAGAACGATATGAAGAACTACGTAGCATTAGCGTTGAAATTATGAAAGAATACACTGGACTTAAGATGGAAAAAGTTCAGGAATTATTCACCAACGAAACAGGGTATCAAACACCGAAAGTAGATGTACGTGGAGTGGTTTTTCAAAATGAAAAAATCTTACTTGTTAGAGAAAAGATCGATGATAGATGGTCTCTGCCTGGTGGATTTTGTGATATAGAACTGTCACCTTCTGAAAATATTATAAAGGAAATTAAAGAGGAGTCTGGTTTCGACGTTGTTTACAAAAAGTTTGTCGCGTTACTGGACACGAATAAACATGATCACCCACCATTGCCATACCATTTTTACAAATTATTTATTCATTGCGAGATTGTTGGAGGACAAGCAATGAATGGGGTAGAAACGAGTGGTGTTCAATTTTTTGCTGAAAATAATTTACCCAGGCTTTCTACTGGAAGAAATACGGAAAAGCAAATCGGGATGCTATTTGATTATATGAAAAACCCAGAGGTAGAGACTATAATAGATTAATAATCTGGAAAAGAGGAAAAAATGAATAACAATATGATTAATTTAGTTGAATTAAATGCAGAGAATTGGTACGAATGCTGTACGTTAGAGGTATCTGAAAAACAAGCAACTTACATAGAATCAAATGCGGTATCTATTGCTCAATCAAAATATGAGCCTTCATTAAAGCCATATGCCATAAAGCTAGAAGAAAAAACTGTTGGTTTCCTCATGTTCAATACGATGGAAGAAGAGCTGGGTGGTTATTGGATTTATCGAATCATGATCGATAAAAACTATCAACAACAAGGGATTGGAAAAATTGCTACCCAGCTAATGATCGAGGAAATGGCCAAGCTTCCTAATGCAAAAAGAATTGTTGTTGGTTACCACCCTGAAAATAGCGGAGCACATAGCCTTTACGCAAGCTTAGGATTTGTCGATAATGGAGATCGATTTGGTAAGGAAATGGCTGTTGTTTTGGAATTATAGAAATTGTTTTTTTATGAGGTATTAACTGGTGTAAAAACCATCTGTCAAAAAACAGATGGTTTTTATGGCTGACAGCAAAGTTCTCCTTCCCCTTTCTCAAGAGCTGATTTTAAGCTGTTAAGAACACCAGTCCAAGCCATTTCATGCCAACTAAATGCTTCTGACCAACCTTCATCTTCTTTAAATCCTTTATGGAACACAGTTACTTTAGTAGTTTCTGAATCAATATTCTCAAAAATAACCTTTACAACTGTCAATTCATCATTCTGATTCATGAAATCAGCAAACTGATCAGGTCCTTTCCATGTAAATATCAGTTCTTCTTCATTTTTCAAGCTTAATATCTTACAATCCTTCGTATTCATTCCGTCTGTGTTATCTGGTACGAAATATAATTCAAAAGCTCCTCCTGTAGTAGCTTCTATAATTGCTTTTGGTGCAAACCAAGCAGAAACTCGGTCTGATAAAGTCCAAGCATGCCAAACGAGGTTTATTGGAGCATTAATCGTTATGGAGTTTGTTAATTCTTTATATTTCGTATTCAATTTTTTTCCTCCTAAAAATTTGTAGGTAACATCTCCGGCTCTATCAAATCCGTATCATCTGGTGTATAACCTAATTGCCTGCTCATCGAAACAATTTGTCCCTTATGATGGAATTCATGTGTAGAAGTATGCGTATATAGCCATAATGGAGTTAATTCTACATCTTCATCTTGCCAGGATACTGGTCCCATAATGCCAATGTCCCAATTACCATCGAATTCATTAAGGAATTCATATACGAGTTCATCTATTTCCTTAAAAATTCTTCGCATGTCTTGAACATTGTCAGCCTGGTCAGGGGTTGCTAAGGTAATTCCTTTCTTAAGACCGAAATTGGCGAGCCATGATTGATAGCATTCGGCAACATGAACATGTAGGTTGCGAATGGACCCCCAGCCGAAACTATCAAGTTCTTTTATATAATCTTCTTTCGTTATGCTCTCACAATATCGAAACAATTTGTCCCTTGTAAGACGAATCCAGTCGTACTGTTTTTTTAATTCACTCATTGTTTTTCACTCCTAAAAAATCCAAGATAACTTTCTTCATTCGGAAACAAATTTAATTCCCATATTCAAAAACTTTTACAAATCTCATCACGCAGCATCGTCGTCCATAAACATGACTTCCCAGAGATGACCGTCTATATCTTGAAAACTCCGTGTGTACATAAAGCCGTTATCAGACGGGTCATTGGATTCTTTGCCACCAGCAGCTAGTGCCTTGTTAACAATTTCATCAACATGTTCTCTACTGTCTGCTGACAGTGCCATAATTACTTCGGTACTTTTTGTAGCGTCAACAAGCTCTTTCTTTGTGAATCCTTTGAAAAACTCCTCAACCAAAAGCATCACAAAGGTATTTTCATTGATGATCATGCACGTTGCGTTTTCATCGGTATATTTCTTGTTGAATTCAAAACCAATAGCTGTAAAAAATTCCACCGATTTATTTAAGTCACGTACAGGAAGATTAATATAGGTTTGGCGTCCTTGAAGTGCCATCATTATCATCCCTTTCTTTTTACCAATCTATAATTCGGTAAAACATTCCAAATTCCTGCTTTTTATAATAAAATTATTGTGTGTCAGATGTATAATTAGACTGGAAAATTACATTTTTGGGTTAGGAGAAAGAATGATGTACATATACATTCAAAAAATGTGTGAAGAAGATGCAAGAGAAGTGTTTAAGTTTGAGTGTGAAAACAAGGAGTACTTGATCTAAAGATTATTTCACATATGAGAGTTACTATTCGATCCATCTAGATTTATTAAAGGAACAAGCAGAAGGATTGTGCCATTTCTATCTAATCAGGGACAATGAACAGGACATAATAGGTAGAATAAACTTGGTTGATATTGATGAAGACAACCAATCTGCTCATCTGGGTTATAGAATTGCTGAGAAATATGCTGGGAAAGGGATGGCAACAGATGCATTAGGTAAGCTGATCGAAGAGGCAAAAACAATTCCAGTAAGAACGATATATGCAAAAACGACAACAACAAATAGGGGATCGCAATTGGTTTTAGAACGAAACAATTTTAGAAAAACAGAGTTAAATGCGAAAGATGTATTAAAATGGAATGGTGAAACACATAAATTTGTGAACTACATTCTCCATCTAGAATAAAAACGCTACCCTTTATGGGAGGCGTTTTCTTTTGAATCACGAAATCTAGCTTATGACCTTCAGGATACATAAAGTTTAGTCAAGCGGACAAAGTATAGGTAAAAAGATTGTGGTGTAGTTGATGGAAAATTATGATGTGATAATTATAGGGGCTGGCCTGGCGGGTTTAACTTGTGCTTTTGAACTAGCTAATAAAGGAAAAAAAGTTATTCTTTTAGAAGCAGAGCCTGTAGTAGGTGGCAGAACCTCCTCTTATCAGGATGATGGAATGGAAGTGGAGTCAGGATTCCACCGATATATTGGTTTTTATTCTGCGATGCCAAAATTATTGAGAAAAGCTGGAATTAAATTAAACGATATTTTCACCTGGGAAGAAAAAGTTGAAATACGCATTAGCCATAGTAAACAAGTCGCGAAAATAGGGTTAGCGCCTTTTTTTGGTCCAATCAAAACAATCCGGGGGATAATAGGGAATAATTCGATCATATCTCCCCGGGATAAAGCTTCGTTGATATCTTTTTTCTTAAGTGGTTATAAGGATTATGTTTTGCACCCAAAAAAGTTAGATAAGTGTAGTGTACGAGAGTATGCCAGTAAGCACGGCGTAACCGAAAAGGCGTTCCAACACTTGTTAGTTCCGCTAAGCTCTGGTCTATTTTTTTTACCACCAGAGCGTTACTCGGCATATGTTTTCTTTGGATTATTCGCACCTGGGATCCCGAAGTTTCCAAAAATGCGTATCGGCGCTTTTTTAGGAGGGATGACTGAGATTATGTGCCAACCAATTGCTAATGCGATTGAAAAACGAGGTGGGATTGTTAAGACAGGACACAAAGTAACACATCTAACTACAGATAATCGACGAGTGGTGGGGGTAGAAACAGAAGATGGAAAAATTATTAAAGGCACTCATACGGTTGTGGCAACAACGTTACATACTGCGAAACAACTGGTGAAGCCTGACTTTGGTGAACATCCGTGGTTTAAGCCAATGCTTCAGTTAGACGTCATGCCTGCGTCAACTCTTCAAATGGATTTAATGCAACCAGCTCTGACGAAGGATATTACGACTTTTGGACCAAATACCTGCTTATCTAGCTTTGCAGAGCAATCTCGAACTACTTTTCGAAGATCTGCTGGTAGGTTATCCGTTATATTAGCAAATCCTGAGAAGTTTTTACAAATGTCAGCAGAGGAGACATTGCAGGTAGTACTAGCCGATGCAAAAAAACTAGGTATAGAACTTGAAGAAAATGTAATCGATTATCGGAAAATTGACCACCACTATGATTTTCATTCCTTGGAGCCAGGAAAGAACTGGTTAAGACCAGAACAACGAACCCCGATTAAAGGACTTACCCTTGCTGGGGACTATACAATGCAACCTTATTTTGCAACAATGGAAGGTGCAGTGGTATCAGGGCAAAAAGCAGCTAAAATTATTTTAAATGAAAAAGAGGAATAGTGAATTTCTCACTTTCCTCTCTTAAAATTACTCTTCTTCTCGATTCTTCTTGGTATTGGGTTCAATTTCCTCGCTAAATTCTGTCTTCAACTCACGGTCATAATAGCCAGGCATGGTTGCCTCTCCATCCATAAATCGTACTTTCATAAACCAATGCACAAGCAGCTCACCAAGTGCCACACCTGTAGATGCCACCAAAGCTGCGTTAACAAGATCTATTGGTTCATCGTATAATACCAATCCTAACAGCCAAATCCCAGTTGCTGTCAGAACAAAGTCCATCATTGCTGAACCTATATTTCCGATCTTAGGTAGCATTACAAGATCGCCCACAACAAACGAAACTGCGGTTAATACGACACTTGTGATAAGGATATTTCCAAACGAAACACCAAATATTAGTCCTAGTGTAACCCAAAGAACTCCTGTCATTAGTACGAATTTAATTAGAATTGCTGTTACATATTTCATTTAAAGTTCACCTCCTGTCTTAATGTAAAATATCGTCGGTATAATCGATTGCTAATGTGCCATCCTTTTGGACCTCTGCATAAAAAACATCTGATACAGAATCAACGCCAGCTAATTTTAGCTGTTCATCCAACCATTTTTTATTAAGGTTTAGTTTACGTAAATTAGCTTGATTTATTTTTCCATCCGCTATAACTTCTGTCTCAATTGGATAACTTCCAGGATGTTTCTGAATGTTCATGTCTGCTTTGGTAACAGGCATTTTTGTTTCTTTTTTCATGACGGATAATTTTCCACTTGTTTCAAAAATAGCGTATTCTACATCGGTAATTGAGAAAACATTTTTTTGACGTAGCAGAGCATTCAACGTGTCTACATTGAGACGTGCTTTTCGTAAAGCACCCTCCATTATTTCACCTTGCTTGACGACAATTAATGGTTGTCCTTCGATTGCATTTCGAGCCGTTTTTGACTTAACATCTAAAATTCCGAGTGCGATAGTAAAAGCACTCCATACACCTAAAGCAATGACCCCATTTTGTATGCTTAACGAAGAATCAATAGCCAAAGAGGCTCCAATTGTACCAATGGCAATACCGGATATAAAGTTAAAAAAGGTCATTTGCGATATTTCTTTTCTCCCCATCAACCTAGTCAAGATTAAGAGAGTGAAAAAAGCAATTGCAAGTCGTAATAGTAAGTATGGTAGATCCATCGTTTAACTCCTTTCCAAGTTTTCATAGGTTAGCTTATCCATTTTACAGCCTTTCATTCTGTACATAAGTTCAGGATGTTTGGTTATTCTAATCATGAATAATCAAATATAGGAGCGTGAAAATATGTTCTATCATAAAAAAGAGCTTCAATACAATGCAAAACCAGAACGTCCTGATCCCGTGTATGCGAAAAAACTTCAAGAGGTACTAGGTGGGCAATACGGTGAAATGACGGTAATGATGCAGTACTTATTCCAAGGATGGAACTGTCGCGGGGAACAAAAATATCGTGACATGTTATTAGATATTGGCACCGAGGAAATTGCTCATGTTGAAATGCTGGCGACGATGATTGCACAACTATTGGACAATGCGCCTGTTCAGGATCAAGAACAAGCTGCCAAGGACCCTGCGATTGGGGCAGTATTAGGTGGTATGAATCCGCAGCATGCGATCGTGTCAGGTTTAGGTGCAACACCTACTGATAGTGCTGGTTACCCGTTTAATTCGCGTTATACCATAGCAAGTGGAAACCTTCTCGCAGACTTCAGGGCGAATCTAAACGCAGAGTCACAAGGACGTCTACAGGTTGTAAGGTTGTATGAAAGTACAACAGACAAAGGCGTACGCGATATGCTTTCCTTC
The DNA here is from genome assembly GCF_055329585.1 of Virgibacillus sp. GM2-2. NCBI lineage: Bacteria > Bacillati > Bacillota > Bacilli > Caryophanales > Bacillaceae > Virgibacillus > Virgibacillus sp. GM2-2. The sequence continues at coordinate 61,718 of NZ_JBUZWC010000009.1, forward strand.
TTAATTGCCAGAGATACCATGCATCAAAATCAATGGATGGCAGCGATTGAGGAGCTTGAGCAAAGTCAAAAGGCACTTGTGCCTGCTACATTTAAACAGCAATTTGAAAAACAAGAGGTTTCCTATTCATTCATGAACTTTTCAGAGGGTGAAGAAAGTAGTAAAGGTCGCTGGGCTAGTGGTAAAAGTATGGATGGACAAGGAGACTTTGAGTATGATGGAGATCCACAAGCAATGGGTCAAAACCCAAAGTTAAATCCAGCACCTCCATACATTCATGGAACTCCTCCAACGAATGCAAATCCAGCTGATTATTAAAGATTTCATAAACAAAAAAGCCCTGGTAGGGCTTTTTTAAATAGTATTTATCTATTCCCTAGATGGAGGGGTATCATGAACGTCAATTGGTGCTGGAGAAAGTGTAGCCTTACTTCCGTACGGTTCAGGCCTAGACACATAATTGAATGTACCTCTTCTGTCTGGTGCTACACCTTGTGCCCAAGGGCCGTCTGCATCTTCATGTCCGATGGAGGTATTATAAAAGTCATACGCTACCTCTTGCTTTTCATATTCTCTAGGGAATGTTGTAGGAACAACGACATCTTGGGCTTCTTCCACTAGTTCCCCAATTGCTTCAATCCATTGATTTTGATGTGCAGTGTCCCGTGCCAAAAGAAAGCTTAATGTATCCTTAACTAACGGATCATCCGATATTTCATATAAACGCGCTACCTGTAGCCGTCCTTGGGATTCTGCATTTAAATTAGCCCGGAAATCAGCCAACAAATTACCACTAGAAATAATATAATCTGCTGCCCATCTATTTCCTACACTATCAGATGGCATAGCACCAAGCCCAGAGACAATCGCATGTTGTGGATTCATCCCACCTAACACTGCTGCCACTGCTGGATCTGTCTTATAAGCGTTCTCTTGTCCTTCCAAAGCTTCGAGTGACGTATCATCTAATAACCGTGCAATTAATGTAGAGAGAATTTCGACATGTGCAATTTCCTCAGTACCTATGTCCAAAAGTAAGTCGCGATACTTTGGGTTAGCCCTTACATTAAAGCCTTGCATGAGATACTGCATCATAACAGATATTTCTCCCCATTGGCCGCCTAGAACCTCCTGGAGCTTTTTTGCGTATTCTGGATCTGGACGGGTAACTCGTGCCTCATACTGCAATTTTTTCGAATGAAAAAACATTACATATTCACTCCTTGTTAAGTACATACATTACAATTGTTACCTTATGTAAGAGGAGTGAAATAGGTGTCTGTCCCGAAAAAAAGTACCTAGCACTTTCCGATATTGGAAAAGTACTAGGCACCATTTACTTTTGGTTATTTTTATTTTTGTTATCTTTTACTTTCTTTTCAAGATCTAGAAGTTCATCTGCAAATTCAACGTTGTCTACCTCTTGGTTTTGCTTGTTATTGTTGTTATTGTTGTTCCGATTTCTTTCTTTGTTATCCATAATTGACCCTCCATTTTTTTATTGGTTAAAATTTGTCGGAGAAATTTTACCGAACTTAGTTTAACTAACTTGCAGGATAGTATGCATAATTAATCTTCTTTCGTTTTTGCCACATGTAACGGTGGATGAATTAACCAACCTTTTTCTTTATTCAATTGTAATAGTTTTGCACCCATTTGTGCTTTTTTCATGTGAAATTGTCCAAACATCATTGCAATATCTTCACGAATGCTTTGTCCAATGACCGTACTGTCTGCGATAAGTCCTTGTGCGATATCTTTAGATAAGGTTGCTGAAATTTCTGGATCCATTATGCGTGCTCCAACTGGAATATCATCGGTGTTTGCTTCTGGACGTTCAGGAGGGCTTGGAGGAAGTCCAATCCCATTTTCTTTTAGCAGTTTTTCTGTTTCTTCTATACCCGGTTTAACAATTGTTTGTAAAATGTTTTCTATAAATTTCTTTAAATCCTTATCTCCTGCATGATTATACAATACTTCATATGCCGCAATCTGCGCTTTTCCCATTGAAAAAGCGTTCCAAATTGCTAACACCTCACCATAGTGCATAGGTTCTTCTTTCGGATTACCACTTAAAATTCCCACAGTTGTTCCTCCTAAAATTTATTTAACTAACAATAGTATCTGATTAGATGTCTTTTTTATTCATTTTTTTAATTCTATCCACCATTGCTTTTACAATAACTCCAATCAGAAAATAAATAGGACCTGAGTACCACAATTCCCATTTTAATGGTATGTACATGTTGAAATGGACAAAAAAAGGTTCAGCTACGTAAACAGCAAATATTGTCAACAAAAACAATACAATTAAATAGGGTTTCCATCTAGTGAAATACTGATATAACAGCATATAAAATACTGGAATAATAGCAATATTTACAGGATATAGACGTGTTGCAAAAGGTACAAGATTATAAGGATAAGACCACAAAGCGAGTGATAGGCCAATATCATCCAAGATGATTGCCCATAAGCTTGTGAATAGTCCAACCAGTAAGATTCCACTCAATCTTTTCTTATCGACAAGGACAATCCATATAATCCATAGTACTACAGTAATAATTACTAAAATCCACCACTGAGGAGAAAATAGCACGTTTTCAAAAAAGTGGTGGGATTTGATTCGAATGTATTGATCTTGTATAGTTAAATACTTATTCATAATGGAAAGAATCATCTTGATTTCTCCCCTCAGTTTAGGGTGTATTAAATAATAGGTTTTGTTCTTATGAAAAAATTATTCAACCATGGAATCTGTTAAGATTGTCTGGGCTAAGTAGTGTGATAATGCCCATTTTATTTAATCTCCACATCTGTCCCTTACTTTCATTAGAATTTTTCATAGTATGTTAGTAGATCAAGAAAAGAGGGGAGGAATTAATCCATGAGTTATGCAGGTGCTGGTAATGGCTTTGCATTAATCGTTGTACTGTTCATTCTGCTTATTATTGTAGGTGCAGGTGGCTACGTAGGCGGATACGGTGGATATTAATTTTTAACCGCTAACTAACACAAAATAATATTCCTCTAATTAATATACGTTCGTTATAAGCTAGTTCCATTTCACTTGGGGCTAGCTTTCTGTTTTTTCAAACCTTAAATCATTAGAGTCCTTCATTTACCTATGATAACCTATTGTTAGGATCAATTTACTAGACATTGATTTAAACAAACAAAAAAGTAAGGTGGAGGAGATCCTATGAAAAAGATTTTGCTCGGTGCATTATGTGGCGCGCTAATTGTTGGCGCTGTATTTTTTGCCCTGAATATGAATCAAGAAGATGCAGAAGCAGACGAAGAAAGAGGGGAGCGAACTGTTTCTTCTAATGCAGAATTAATGAATGAACAACAAACAACCGAGAATCTCATCAAAACAACGTATAGCCAACGGCAGTATAATTTTATGAATCCACTTGTTTTACCTGATCCGTATGGAGCGGCACCACTAACTGCACTTGTAAAATTTGAAACAGAAGAACCAGTTGAAATTACAGTGAGCGTGCAAGGAAAAACAGATGAAACGGATATTGTAAAAACATTTGAAGGCTATAAGACGACACATGAAGTTCCTGTTTTAGGTTTATATCCAGATTATCGTAATACAGTTATCTTAACCGGTGAAACAAAAGATGGACAAGTTATGGAAAAAGAGCTTTCCATTACAACTGAACCGGTTCCAGAGAAATTGTTAACGACAACACTTGTTACATCACAACCATCCAAAATGGAAAACGGTTTAACGTTCCTAATTCCAAGTAGCGATTATCCGTATTCAGTGGATAGTAACGGAGATGTTCGTTGGTATTCAACCTTTCCAAATAGCCACGTGTTAAAACGAATGGAAAATAATCATCTTTTATATGTAACCAAAAAAAGTGACAAGTATAATCAAATCATCGAGATGGATATGCTTGGACAAGTTTTTCATTCATATGTTGTAACGGTGAGCAACTATGAGGGTTGGGGAATCATTCACCACGATGCCATTGAACTAGAAAATGGTAATATACTCGCGACTGCACACGATGGTACACAGTACATTGAGGATGAAATGATTGAAATAGATCGTGAAACGGGGGAGTTAGTGGATCAGTTTAATTTCCGCAAGATCATGCCTGAAGATTTTTATCAAGAATATGATGGACCATCTGCAGAGGATGGAGATTGGTTTCATCAAAATTCAATCTGGTTGGATAAAAAGGAAGGAGATATCCTTGTAACGAGCCGTCATCAAAGCTTAGCGATGGAGATGAGTTATCCAGAAGGCGAGATTGAATGGATATTAGCGGAACATGAAGGCTGGCCAGATAATTATCAAAAATATCTGCTTGATCCTGTAGGAGAAGACTTTAAATTTCCAGGTGGACCGCATTCTATTCAAGTGTTACCTGACTTTGATGATAATGACGCGACAAAAGATATTATGCTATTTGACAATAATATCGCTGTTACCCGTGGCGATGAAAGTGTAAGTGAAGAATATAGTCGTGCAGTTCATTACCGGATCAACACAGAAAAGATGACCGTAAAAGAAATTTGGGCATACGGTAAAGAACGTGGAGAGTCATTCTTTTCGAAATACGTAAGTGACGCTAACTATTTGAATCAAACAGGAAATCGTTTGGTTACATCTGGTTACACATTTGGAAAAGAAGGTAACATGCGCAGTATTGTCGTCGAGGTGACTGGCGGAGAGAATCCAGAAGTAGTGTACGAAATAAAAGTAACAGGATTTGAAAAAGGTAGCCACCGTCAAGTTTATCGTGCGAAAAGAATGCCATTATATCCAGAAGATTGGAGCTATGAAATGGTTTCAAACGAGTAATGCTCATCTTTTTCCGAAAATTAGACAGACTATTGGTGAAGGAGGGTGTTACATGAGTCACAAAGTAAAAAAACAAAACAAAAGTAAAGAAGAATTAAATGGGAAATCACTGAAAAAAGGTGATAAAAAATTAAACGGACCAAATCGTCCGTCAACGTAGGACGTTTTCGCCTGGCACATTTTCAAGTATGTGGGAATGTGCCAGGCATATTTGTTATTTAGTGATCAGAATGGACGGATTTTGAAATACTGACCGATTCCCCAACATACTTTTGTGAAACACGATCCGAATTTCTAATTTACGATCTGTATTTCAATTTTACGCGCCGGATTTTACGATTTACGATCCAGTTCCGAAAAACATGATCCGAATCAATCAGATTACGATCCCAATGCAACTTTTTAAATATTCATGTAAAATAAACACAAAAAGGAGTGTTTTACATGAATAAGCGACAGGAAGTCTTATTTAATCAACTAAGGGAATATCGCGGTTACTTATTAGAGATTGTTGAAGATGTCTCGGACTCCGATGCTGGGATAATACCTTCTGGCTTTAACAACAATATTCGTTGGAATTTAGGACATGTGTATTTAGATCAATATGATTGGATTAATGCTGTTACTGGAGAGAAGGATGGTCCAACAGAGTTCCGGAAATGGTTCGGATTTGGTACAACACCAAAAGAATTTGATGATGCAACCCCTTCTATGGATGAGTTAAAGCGGCTGTTATCTGATCAAATAACAGATATTCAAGCAAAGTATGGAGACAGATTGGACAAGGAGTACCCGCCTACGGAAATGGGAATGCATACGATTGAACAAGTGCTAACACGAACCATTTTTCATGAGGGAATGCATTTGCAAACAATAATGGATATAAAGAAGTTATTGTAAGACCAAAAGCTGTGTATGGAATACAGGAATTGTCAAATACTACAAATAGACTTTGCTTGATTTGGAGGTATAGTGCATGACAAATCCTATTGCTGCAGCTATCAAAACAATTAAAACGCTAGTAGATAATGAACCCAAATCTCCGCTACATGTAGGGGAAGTGATGTCTATATGGACATACTACACCACGATACATGAGTCGGTATTATATATAAAGGCAGGATTAAATACCACAACGGATGATGACTTGGTAAAAATATTGAAGGATAGCAAAAAACAATGCGAGGAAACAACGATAAAAATGAGTGACTTTATGATTAAAGAGGGGGTACCCTTACCTTCGTTGCCACAGGAAAAACCTGATTCGGAGCCACATGCTGTACCATTAGGAGTTAAAATGACTGATGATGAAATAGCCAACGGTGTGTCACTTAAGACAGCATATGCCGTATCAATGTGTGCAACTTCTGCTTCACAAACTGTTCGAAATGATATCGCTTTAATGTTTATGGAGTTCTTAGCTGAAAAGGTTGTGCTTGGTGCCGAATTAAAGACATTGATGCGAAAACGTGGATGGATTCGTGTGCCTCCATACTATTACCCGCCTGGGATGCCAAAAAGTAATTCATAAATCGAAAAAAAAACATCTCCACAGTTATGAGTTGGAGATGTTTTTTTGTTTATTGCATTGGAACTGGATTGAATAGGCTACCCATCGTTTGAATACTTTCCTGTGGTGCAGGTGATAAAGGATAGTAACCCTTTTGCACCATGTATTGCCACATTTCATAAGCATGACGGTTACTGTTCATAAATGCCTTTTCCAAGAAATGGCGAAGTTCAGGATTTGCACATTCTACGGAAGCAGAAGCGTAATTTTTGGCAGATTCCTTCTGATTTAGTAAAAAAGCCGTTGCGATCTCCCGATCTGTATGCGTTTGAACTGCTGTTCTTGGTTGTCCAGGCTGAACTGGGGTAGTTGCAGTCGTAAAGTCAGCTAGCTTTCTCATTTGCTGGTCAGGTTGAAATTTATTTATATCGGGGGTTTGTTCATTCTGTAAAAATTCAACCTTTAAATTGTAATCAGCAACGTGTAGTGGAAACATCCGAGTAAGCATATTCTTGAGCTCTGGATCCTGTGCCTGTTCAATAAAGCTTGCCATACAACCAATTGTATTGTAGCAACCCATCGTCAGCTCTGCTAAATCATGTAATTCGTGTGATGCTAATTGCATTTTTTAATTCCTCCTAGTTGATAATTTAATTTCACCGCCTTATTATGTGCAATTAATCAAGGAATACTATAAAAAATAGCAATTAATAGTCTGTACAAACGGTCTAAATAAAACAAGGTTAACAAATTTCGTTAGCCTAAACTACTGTGCTTTAATCTTTCTTTATCTTCGTACATTTTTTCATCCGTTAGCCTATAAAGTTGTCTGAACTCCTGTGATTTTTCAGTAATTAATACTGATCCCACGGAAGCTGTCAATGAAATCCCAAGTGTTTCACCAGCTTTATGAATATGTTTCTGAATGAAGGAGCTGCTATCTTTTTCTGACAAAATGTTTGTTTGGGAAGCGGGAAGATGGAAAACAAATTCGTCTCCACCAATTCTTCCTAAATAGATTGTTTCGTTCGTTTCCATAAACGACTTGGCTATTTCACGTAATACATTATCGCCAAATTCGTGTCCATAATCATCATTTAATTGTTTAAAATTGTTTAAGTCAAAAATACCAAATACTCCCTGTTTATTAGGAAGTCTATGAAATGATTGAATGAAACCTTCTCGATTAAGCAAACAGGTTAGATAGTCAGTTAGTGCACGTTTTTGCCATCGTGTATATGAATCATCGTAATGATTAACTGCATAGGAAGTCAAAAATCCAACAATGATGGTTAATAGATTTACAACAATCATACTTATAAATATGTCAACTGAGTCAACAAATATGGATGGGAACAAAACGAAACTTAAAATAACTGTAATAATATAGCTGATTGCACCAAACGCATTCAATAAATACGATCCAGATAGTACATTAATCATTAACAAAATACTGATAAAATAAAAGATCGAACTGTTCATACTGGTAGATTGTAATATAGAAGCAGACCACCAAATAAAACAGCTCATTAGATAAAGACAAAGAATTGTTGTATCTTTACGCGTGGCCGTATAGTGTATGATCCAGATGCCGAATAGAACATAGATACTCCATAATATTATGATAAAAGGAGAAAGGTTTAACAAAAAAATACTGTCTACAATTAGCAATATTGAAAATAGGAAATAGATTATATATCCGATTTTAAGTTGGTTCATTTTATGGAATAAGCGAATAATATACAGCAAGCCAGGTGCATGCAAATTACGTTTTACCATTTGTTCTGTTCAACAGTTTCTAAGGGTATTTCTTCGGGTTTACCAAAATAATAACCTTGGAATAGTTCATAACCTAGATCTGATAAATAATCAATATCTTCCTTACGTTCTACCCCCTCTGCCAGGGCTGTTGACTGTATCTCATTGGCAACCTGCAGAACCGATTTTGCCACAACTTGCTTGTTTTCGTCCGTACTTACACCATCAGCATATTCCCGGGCAAGTTTTACAAAGTTTGGTTCCAAATCAGCTAATTTCTTTAAATCGTTGAATCCTGTGCCAACATCATCTAATGCATACTTAAATCCATGCGATTTATAGTAGTTTAAAATTCGTTTTAGATGTTCAATATCACTAACCTCGTCTGTTTCAACAACCTCGAAAACAACTTGTTCTGGATTAATACCTATTTGTTTAATTAACTTAAATGTTGTTGATAAACAATGCTCGGGTACATAAATGGCAGTTGGTATAAAATTAATAAAAATTAGTTTGTCTGTTATTTGGGATGCATTTTTGACAGATTCCATTCTGCATACACGGTCTAAAGCAAAGGTTTTATTACGCACACGTGCTGCTTCAAACATTTTGAATGGTGGTATGATATCTCCATTTTTATCTATGCCCCTCGACAATAATTCGTGACCAACAATAGAAACAGATTTATTATGTAAGCTGACAATTGGTTGATAATGCGTTTTAATCATTCGTTTTTTAATCAACTGGTCTACCCAACTTGTTTCTTTTTGCACGTGCAGCGTATGTAATGGTCTTATGTCATTTGTTTCTATTGATTGTTGCTCACTATTAGTAGGAGCTACAAAAATCTTATTCGTATCATAATGGGCTTCTAGATAATCTATTAAGTCAAAGACGATTGATTCCTCAGCCCAAAAGCTTGTTTCGTTAATAATGAACCAATCTTCATTCGTGTAGGTGGAAAAGTAATCTACCAATTTATCAATTGATTGTTCTTCGAAATAAACAGTATATCCTTGCTTTTTTGGTATACAGATATCACAGCCATTTAACATAATTACGCCCCCCTTTTCGTTCTTTTTTTATATCGGATAGTTTATTGTAGTACTTTAGTCTTATGTAGGAAATAAATAAAAAAACCGAGCAGTACACTCGGTTTTATCTGTTAAAGCTCCAACGTTTTTGGTTCCAATCCTGTTTTGTTCAATAAACGTATCTGCTCTGGTTCAATTTCAAGCACAATATAATTAGGATCTTGTGGTCCTTCAAACCAATTTTCCAAGTATGGGTTCCATAGCTCTTTTTTTAACTCCTCGGAATTGCTTATTTTCGCTTTTCCTTCGTACTCCACATATTCATCACCAAATCCTTCACCTTCATATCCTAATAAAATATGAGTATAAGGATTTGCTTCAATTTCTTCTGCTTTATGTGTTTCCTTGCTTGTTGCTGTAAAAAGCTTCAGACTTTTATTACGAAATGTCATATATCGTGAATGTGGCTTGCTCTGCTGAACAGTAGCCATTGTTCCAACAGCACTATCCGTTATGATTTTTTCAACAGTTTGTTTCAATTCTTGTTGACTCAAAGCGTAAGCACTCCTTTCTAGTTGTACTTACATTATTCCTTTGTTACAGGAAAATAAACTATACGATCTTAATCTTTTTTCTTCCACAGTTTACCTGGCCAGAAGGCAAATCTCCCGAGTACGGTCGTAATAGCTGGTACAAGAAGTGGTCGCACAACAAATGTATCTAACAAGACACCGATTGCCGTTACCGTTCCAAATTGAACAAGAACTTGTAAGGGTAATACCGCCAAAACGGAAAAAGTACCAGCTAATATTAATCCTGCCGAACTGATGACACCACTTGTTTCACCCACTCCTTCTGAAATTGCTTTCTTCATAGACATGTGGTGGCGGTTTTTCCAAATATTTGAGACCATGAAAATATTATAATCTTCGCCAAGAGCGACAAGAAACACAAATGCATATAATGGAATCAAGCCTTGCAAAGCTGATGCTTCAAAACCATAATGAATGACTAACCAACCTAATCCAAGTGCAGATAAATAGGATAAACCAACTGTTAGCAATAGATAAATCATAGCTACAATCGAGCGAAGATATGCGAGCAGTAATGCAGCTATTATAATAAGCACAACTGGAATAATGATCTGTTGGTCTTGCGTTGTAACTTGTTCTGTGTCATAAAGTGTTGCAGTTTCTCCACCAACCCAAACATTATTGGAGGTATTGTTCATACCTGATTCTATAAGCCATTCTTGAACTTTATCCTTGATTTTGGGAATATGATTTATTGCTTCCTCTGAGTAAGGGTCAATCGCTAATGTTAATTCGTACGTTTGGAATTCTGCATTTTTTTCTCCAATTTTAGGTTCACTTACACTTTCTGTTATACTTAAGGAAGCAAGATTATCTTGTAACGAAAAATCATTACCATCTGTATCGACAATCACCTGTACAGGAGCAATTTTTCCAGGTGGATAGTGATCAGCAATAATTTCAAATCCTTCCCGTGACGGCATATCTTCCGGAAACGAATCAAGTATACCGTATGTAAACGAAATTTTCGGTACTACCAGTGCGAAACCTCCTAAGAAAATGGTACAAATTACAATAACCCGCCATGGTTTTTCCGTAACGATTTTACCAACTGCCTTGCTAAAACGACTTCTTGTTTTAGGGTGACGAACTGGTTTACCCTTTTTCTCTTCTAATTCTTCTGCCATTTTTTCCGTGCGAGGAATGAAAGGGAAGAAAGCAATCCTTCCAAATAAAGCCAAAATTGCTGGTAAAAAGGTGAGAACGGCAACTCCCATAATGAAAATAGCTAAACCAAATGGAACTGCAAATCGATCGTAGGATGCATACTGTGCTAATGATAACGATAATAGACCAATAACGGTGGTCAGCGCGCTCATCATTATTGCGCCCCCTGAGTGACCAATAGCTTTTTGTAGTGCCGTGTATTTATTTGTTTCCATTTGCAACTCTTCTCGATACCTAGAAATTAGGAATAAACAGTAATCCGTCCCCGCTCCGAATAGTAAAACCGTCATGATCGAAATAGCCTGTGAATCCACTTCAATCCATCCCTGGTTTGCCATAAATCCAAGTAACGGACTAATTAAGCCATAGGCGATTCCTACGCTAATTAATGGAACGATAGCAAGAATAGGGGAGCGATACAAAACAATTAATAAGACCAATACTAATATAACTGTGGCAATTAATAGCGTGATATCAGCTTGACTAAATAGTTCCGTTGCATCCGTTTGAATGCCAACAGGACCTGTAAGGCGTACATGTAGATTATTACTGGAAATACCTTCACCAAAAGGATTGTCGGTTGGTAATTTTTTAATATCCTTTTTCAACGCTTCTAAAGCCTTTTGTAATTCTTCTGTAGCGGTACCTTTTTCAAAAAATATTGGTGTAGTAAGTGCTTCTCCATCATCGGAAGCTTGTTCTTTCAATGCTTGAATAGGTATATTTGAAAAATCTGGTACCAGTGATTGGTGGTCTAATGGTTCTTGTTTCAATTGCTGATAGACAGTCTTTACAGCTTCGTAATCATTTTCTGTCAAACCACCATTTCGGTACCAAACTACTAATAGTGGCACACCTGTGTTATTTGGAAATTGTTCTTCCATGATTTTTGATGCTTCTACGGACATGGCATCTTCAGGTAGCAAATTTGTGGATGCAGTTTCTTCTTGATTTACCTGTGGCCATATGGATGTCAAGATTCCTATCACAAGAATCCAAATGACAATGGTTGCGAAGCGACTTTTTCTGCCTGCAACAACTTTTCCCCATTTTGTTAATACATTCATCAAATCTTCCTCTCTATCAACTTATTGCCGACTAACAGCTCGCTTAGCACTTGTTGCTGCAAAAAGTATCGTAATCATAGATGTAACCGTAATGACAACAAAAGATTTTACTAAATCTGTCATAATTAAACCGTCAATTAAAAGTGAACGCATTCCTTCGAATATATACGTGGTTGGATTAATTGTTGCAGCAAATTTTAACCAATCGGATTGGATTAATTCATAAGGAACAAATGTAGTGCTCAGGAATAATAATGGGAAAAAGATAAACGTTCCGGCCTGAGCTGCTTGAGCATTCTTTGTCTTTAATGCAAATCCTACTGAATAGCCAGCAAAAGCTAATCCCCAGCCAATTGCTAGTAATAAAAGTAATAAAACGCCTAAAAATCCTGCTTCAATCTTAAGGCCCATTAAAAAAGCAACACCTAAAATCAGTAGTGTCTGTATCAATAATTGGAGCATTCCAGCTATGATCGGTCCTAATACAATAGCCAGCCTAGAGGCAGGAGTTGTTAATAATCTGGAGAAATAACCATTTTCCAGGTCTTTAACCAATGATTGCCCTGAACTGCCCGCTCCACCAATGGCACTGGAGACAATTGATACGGGAAGAATAAAGGCAAGATAACTAGCTCCTTCAAAGGCGGGGAGTTGTGAAATACCACTCAGCCCTGCTTTGTATACCAATAGGAAAAATAAACTAATGATTAAATTTGGTATAAGTGCAAATGGATTACGTAGTGTTGTTATAATACTTCGTTTGGCGAAGATAACTGTATGCAATAGAAAAGTTTTCATTGCATATTCCCCCCTTGATGTACCTCTGGTCTATATTCTTCTCCTGTTAACTTAAGAAAAACGTCATCTAACGTAGGTTTAAGTATATTCAAACCTGCAGGATATATAGAGTGATAATCAAGTAGACGGATAATTTTAGGTAATTCAGCAGAACCATCATCTAAATAAAGTTTCACTTGATTGTTAATGATTTGTTGTTCTTGTGTAAGTTCTAGCAATTTTTTATGTGCTGATTCAGCTTCTTCATTTTGTTCAAATGTTAATACAACCATTTCCTTTCCTGTCATGCGTTTTAGTTCTGTAGCTGTTCCACTTGCAATAATCTTTCCTTTATTTATAATTGCAATTCGATCAGCCAGTTGATCTGCCTCTTCTAAATATTGGGTTGTCAAGAAAATGGTCGTATTGTGTTGTTTGTTTAATTTTTTTATTTCATCCCATATAGCTTTTCGGTTAGTTGGATCAAGCCCCGTAGTAGGTTCATCTAGAAATAATAGTTTTGGTCGGTGCACAAGAGTCATTGCTAAATCTAATCTTCTCCGCATGCCCCCAGAATAATTACCGCATTTACGATCAGCATCCTCTGTCAAATCTACAAGATTTAACAATTCTAAGGTTCGTTCTTTTGCGGCTTGCTTTGAAAAACCAAACAATCTTGCTTGCATGTGTAGTAATTCTCTGCCAGTCAAATCAGGATCAATGCCAGTCTCCTGAAGTGCAACACCAATTTGCTGTCTCACTTTTTCTGGTTCACTAACAATTTCAGATCCAGCAACATTGCCAACTCCTGAGGTGGGTTCTAATAAAGTCGTTAACATCTTAACTACAGTTGATTTTCCAGCTCCGTTCGGACCGAGAAAAGCAAAGAATTCATTTTCGGTAACATCCAATGAAACGCCATCTACTGCTGTTACTGAACCTTTTTTAAAAATCTTTGTTAAATTTTCAACATGAATAATTGGATTTTCCAAAATTACACCTCTTTTCTTTGTTTATAATTATATATACTGGTTAGTTAATTATCAACCAAATAATAAAAAATATGATATAATTTAATAAAGTAAGTGTTCAAGGAGAGAGAATTGTGAAGGGTAAGCAGCAACGTCCGTTAGGTAGACCACGCGTGAGTGAACAAACAAAACCGACAACAGAACTAATAATTGAAGCAGCTACCCGTTTATTTATCGAAAATGGGTATCAACATGTATCTGTAGATGACGTGGCAAAGAAAAGTAATGTTACGAAAGCAACCGTCTATTACTATTATGCTAGTAAAGCTGAATTATTTACGGAAACAATGGTTCAAATGATGATTCGTATCAGGGGCCGTATTAATTCCTTGTTAAAGGAATCAATACCGCTGAAGCAACGTTTGTTAAAAATTACCGAAACACACTTAAAAGCAACAGTAGATATAGACATGGATGGATTTATGAAAGGGGTAAAAAATACCCTATCAAAAGAACAGGAAACAAAAATAAGTAAAGCTGAATCAAAAATGTATCAATCAATTGAACAAGCCTTTGAGGATGCGATAAAGCAGGGAGAGATACGTACAGTAAATCCAAAGTTTGCAGCCCATGCTTATTTATCGCTACTGAAGGTTGGTTATTATAATTCGGAGAAAGAGCAATTATTCCCTTCGATAGAAAAAGTCGCAGAAGAAATTATTGAACTGTTGTGGCAAGGGATTCAAACAAAGGGGGAAAAGTAACATGCGATTATGGCACGAAGACCTTCTCTCAAGGTTACCTCGACAACAGCTTCTTGGACAGCATCGTGAATGCTGTGCATTACGAGGGAATGGATGGGGTAAAAGACATGCAACTGTGAATTATGTGTTTGATTATTCACCATATAAGCTTTACCTTTATCATTTGAAGGTTATGAACGAAATGAAAAGAAGGGGCTATCGTAATGATCCATTATGGGAGGATCCAAACTATCGTGGTAAGATTAGTAACCCCCACAATAATGATAGCTTAGGTGAAAGGGACATGGAAGAACGGTACCCTGAGCATGATGATAACTATTTACAAGAATGCGTAGATAACTTACGTGAAAAAGGAATTGATATCTAAAATCAGCTACTCAGCACAAAAAGGGGCTGATTTTTATTTTTGTATAAGTTGATTTTCTTCCCAAATCAATGAATAAGAAGGGTACATTTCTCCTTCCGCATGCAATCGAATAGGAACTTCGTTAAAAACAGATTTACGGTTCCAGAGCCGACAACTCATGAGATAATCAATTTGATAATACGTCGTATGTTTTTCAAGAGATGCTATCGCGTTTCCTGGATTCTCGACGATTAGATGATTCAAATGGTGGCGATCCTTTCTAGATAATATGTTTTTGAAGTAACCTAGTATATGGTATAGGGCGTTGGAGAGTTCAGGTAGTTCGCTGCTTGAAATGGAATGAAATTCTTTTTCGACTTGTGCTAATAAAATATAGGACATACGTAAATCTGTCGTATCCCTAAAGGATTTTCTAATTTCGCGGTACCAGTTTTGCCCACAAGCCATTACAAAATATTTATTAGCAGCCCACACGGACTCTGCCCCTTTTTTAACATGCTTAGGTATAGTAATTGATTGATTGTTAGTCATATAATTGCCACCAATCTTAATCTGAGTTTTAAAATTTATTCCACATTACAGCTTATTTCAAACGTTTAACTAGTTTGCTTTAGGGAATTTGTTTACCAAATCGTTCAGTTAGTAGAAGGGAAGATATGGATTGAAAATTTATTCGTTTGAAACGACACAACAATTGCCGCTTACATTGGAAGAATCGTGGAAGTTTTTCTCCGACCCAAATCAACTTTCAGACATTACGCCGTCTTGGATGCGTTTTGAAACTAAAGGTGAACCTCCTCAACATATGTATCCTGGTATGATTATTAAGTACCAACTAAAGCCGCTGTTTGGTGTCAAATTGAATTGGGTCACGGAAATCACACATGTATCAGCTCCAAATTATTTTGTGGATGAACAACGATTTGGACCGTATCGATTTTGGCACCATCAGCACCATTTTAAGGAAACGACAAATGGAACAGAGATGAAAGATATTGTCCATTATGCATTACCTTTTTCAGTAATTGGAAGAACCGTGCATAAATGGAACGTCGAAAAAAAGTTGAGAGAAATTTTTCAGTATCGTGAAGATAAATTAAGGCAACTATTCAATAAGTAAAAAGGAGAGTATTGATGTGAATATACTTTTATTGGGTGCAACTGGCAGAGTAGGTAATGTGATCCTGAAAAAAGCGTTGGCCGATGGTCATCATGTTGTTGCTCTAGTGCGTTCTCCTGAAAAGATAGCAGTGTCAGGCGCTAACTTACATGTCATCGAAGGGAATGTGCTAGATAAGGCTGTTTTAAAAAAGGCAATGGGAAGCTATCCTATTGACGTTGTGTTGAGCGCGTTAAACACAGATAAAAATAACACCTTATCACAGTGTGCACCATTATTAATTCAGTTAATGGATAAGCAAAAGATTTCTCGAATTATTACAATCGGAACTGCTGGTATTTTAGATAGCAGAACGGAATCTAATGTATACCGCTTTCAATCGAGTGAATCGAAGCGTAAATCGACCACTGCAGCAGAAGATCATTTAGCAGCATACCATGAACTAGAAAGATCTAACTTAAATTGGACCATTGTCTGTCCAACATACTTACCAGATGGAGAAGAGCATGGGAATTATCGAGTGGAAAAAAATGTTCTGCCCGAAAATGGTAAACAAATTACGGTAGGGGATACGGCTGCTTTTGCTTATGCCCAACTTTCGACTAATGATTTTTTAAAGGTTCGAGTTGGAATTGCCTACTAACTATTGTGTTGGGGTTTTTAGAATTAAGAGCGACGGACACCAGGGCTCTTAATTGTGCAAAAGTAGGTTGAATGTGAGTGTTTCCGGACACAGAATCTCTAATTAACTAAAAAAATAGTAGTTTCGGTGTTTTCTAGCTAAATGAGGTATTCTGTGTCCGCGCAGCTCTCGAAACATGCCTGAAAAGTAAAAATAGCGAATCCTGTGTCCGCTGATATTAAAAACACCGACTAAATGAATCTTGGCCAAGTACCTACGCATGATAAGTACTTGGGCTTTTTTGTTAGAAGGAAAAACGTTATCTTATTGCTACTCTTTTTCAGTCACATTATAAATTTTATGATATGGCTTGTCTTGCAATACTCCCGCTTCCTGATCAATTCCTTTTTTGGTTCCACGGTTCTTATGAGCACTAGAGTACGCGGATGATTGTTGCCAATTTCTGAAAGAATTTTCCGATTCCCACTGGGTAAGGATGACATATGTATTGCCATCAAGTGGTTTCATTACTCTAATAGCTATGAAACCATCCTCATTCTCTATCTTTTTCGGCCTGTTTAAAAACCTTTCTTCAAACTTCATACGTCCTTCTGGTTTGACTGGGACGTTATTTAGGATAATAACGCCATTGTGCTCAAGATTCCCAGTTCTATCAATAATGTGATACTTTTTGTTGTCTATTGTGCAACTTAAATCTTGTTCTTGTAAGAAAAGAGTTTCTGAATCATTTACACTTGCAAGAAATACGTTGATACTATTCACCCCCATATATTGGCAGAAACTTAAAGCGATTGAAATCCAAATTTCTCTATTATTGTATCATGCGGTTAGAAAAAATATAAACATACAAGAATGCTAATAGAACGGTTATAGTTGCATTAATTTATCCAATTTAAGGATAACAAACCTCACTGAGTGTAGTTTAATTTTATAGAATATTTGATTATGTCTAATACTTTTATTGGACATATTTTATATTATAGTTTAATCTATTAATTATACTCAAGAGTATAATTTTTTCGGTTTAGAACGTGTAGTAGATAAAATAACTATTAACAGGAGTTATAAGAATATGAAAAAAACAGTTATCGTTATTGGAGCAGGTGTCGCGGGACTCGCTAGTGCAGTTCGGCTACAGCAGGCAGGATATCAAGTAACCATCTATGAAAAAGAGTCAATGCCCGGCGGAAAAATGCACCGAATTGAAAAAGATGGGTATACATTCGATCTTGGTCCAACTATTGTCATGATGCCTGAATTATACAAAGAAGTGTTTGAGTTGTGTGGACGTGACCCTGACGAATACATACCAATGAAGCAACTTAATCCAATGTATCGTGTTTACTTTGGGGATGATGCGGATAATCCTTACGATATTTCTTCCGACTTAACGGAACTGACAAAAACGATCGAAAAAATTAGTGAGGAAGATGCGAAAGGTTTTTTGGACTATCTGCAAGAAATTTATAAACGTTTCACAGTTGCAAAAAAACATTTTATCCAGCGGCCGTTTCGTAATCAATCAGACTTTTACAACCCTTTCATGCTAAGGCAAGCTTTGAAACTACGAACGTTAGACAGCGCTGACCATTTTATTTCCAAATACATGCGTAATGAACGATTGAAACAAATGATCAGTTTCCAGACTTTATATATCGGCGTCTCTCCATATAATGGTCCTTCTCTTTATACGATGATTCCGATGATTGAATTTTTGTATGGGGTTTGGTTCATTAAAGGTGGCATGCACACGATGGCCACTGCAATGGAGCGTCTGTTTCAGGAACTAGGCGGCGAAATTCATTACAATATGGATGTATCAGAAATAAAAATTCAAAATGGTGCAGCAAAAGGTGTTCGTGTGAATGAAGAAATAATAGAATCTGATTTCGTCATGTGTAACGCTGATTTTCCTTTTGCAATGAAAAATCTCGTTAGGAGTGAAAAAGCAAAAGGGAAATACACGGATAAAAAGGTAGATAGCATGAAGTACTCCTGTTCCTGTTTCTTAATGTACTTAGGGATGGACAGGAAATACGATGAAATCGATCACGTACACAATTTTATTTTTAATGAGGAATTAGATAAAAATCTGCATGACATATTTGCTGGAAACAAGTTGGAAAGCGCATCGTTTTATGTTTATATCGCATCGAAAATGGACCCATCCCTAGCACCGAAAGGAAAAGATGGTCTGTATATTCTAATGCCTGTCTCTGAACTATCGACAGCGAAATACGAATGGAATGAGGACACGATCAACTATTATCGTGATTATATCTTAAATTCTCTGAAAAGAATTAAGGGCTTTGAAAACATTGAGCAGGAAATTGTAACAGAAACCCATATGACTCCAAAAGACTTCGAATCTAAATTCAATGCATATAATGGAGCTTGCTTCGGATTGCAACCAACACTATCACAAAGCAATCATATGCGGCCCCAGAGCAAAGCAACACACTGTGAAAATCTATATTTTACAGGGAGTAGTACACACCCGGGGGCAGGAGTACCTATCGTCTTGCTGTCAGCCAAGATTGCCGTACAAGAATTAATACATGATGACAAGGGAATACTATTTGACTATCAATAGTTCAGGAGGAAATCAATATGGAAGACAAAGAGAGGCAAGCGGACTTTTATTATTGTGAACAAATAATAAAAAGTCGCTCCAAGAGCTTTTATTATGCTTTTTCTCAACTCCCCCAGGAAAAAGCAAATGCTGTCTATGCCATCTATGCTTTTTGCAGAATCGCAGACGATTGCGCAGATGGCAATCAGTCGTCAGTAGAAAGGCTACAGGCATTAAATCAATTAAAAAAAGAGCTGAATTTATTCAAAGATGAGAAAGAACTGAACAAACCGCTATGGCGTGCACTTAGGTATGTGTTTGTTGAATACGACATGGATATTCAGCCGTTTTATGATCAATTAGATGGTCAATCCATGGATGTAGACTTTACCATACCAAAAACGTTACTAGAACTGGAAAAATATAGCTTCTATGTAGCTGGTTCTGTTGGCTTAATGTTGCTACCGGTAATTGCTTCAGAAAATGCTGCTCAATTGCATACTGCAGCAGTCGATCTAGGAATTGCCATGCAACTAACCAATATACTTCGTGATGTTGGGGAAGACTTTCACCAAAAACAACGCATTTATTTACCAAAAGATGAATTAGAACATTTTCACTATACACAAAAAGATCTCCAAAATGGCACCATTAATAAACAATTTATCAATTTATGGGAGAAGTTGGCTATTCGTGCGGAAGCATTGTATGACAATTTTTTGGAAAACACTGAACACTTTGACAGAGATAGTCGTTTACCGGTCTCTTTATCTGCTCAAATTTATCGAGGCATTTTGGACGCCGTGCGGAACAATAATTATGACTGCTTATCTAAAAGAAACTACGTTAGTAAAGAAAGAATGACAGAAATCAGCGCTACTATTAGCAACTGTTCTTAATTTAGGAAAGGTGTTGTGTTAATTGCAGAATAATAAATCCGTACTAATTATTGGCGGTGGACTTGGTGGTCTGTCTGCTGCTATTTCACTAGCACAAAACGGTTATAATGTCTCTTTATATGAAAAAAACGATCATTTAGGTGGAAAAGTAAATCGATTGGAGCAAGACGGATTTGGTTTTGATCTTGGTCCATCTATTTTGACAATGCCAGAAACCTTTGAAAAACTCTTTGTTGCCAGCGGAAAAAGAATGAAGGACTATGTTCCTACTATAAAACTGGACCATCAATGGCGTTCCTTTTTCCCTGATGGTAATATCATTGACTTATATGAAGACTTGGAAGAAATGGAAGCAAAAAACCCGTCACTAAAAAAACGGGATATGCGCCAGTACAGTAAACTACTTAGCTATACAAAGAAGCTTTATGACATGACTGAACAGAGTTATTTTAAAGGAGCTGATAACACGAAAGACATGATGCAATATCATGGAATGTTCAGTGCTTTGAAAAACTTTGATTTATTTTCAACCATGTATCAAGGTATTGATAAGCGAATTAGTAATAAACAACTGAAGCACATGCTGTCTTATTTTATTAAGTATGTTGGCTCTTCACCTTACGAAGCACCAGCAGTCATGAACATGATGATCTATATGCAGCATAAGCAAGGTGTATGGTATGTACCTGGTGGTATGCACATGCTTGCTAATGGTCTAGTGAAGCTAGGAAAGGAAGTCGGTGTGACATTTCATACTGGGAAATGTATCACCAGGGTCGAGAAACAAAATGGTAGAATTACGGGAGCGTTCTTGGAAGATGGAACAGAACTGACTGCAAATTACTATATTTCCAATATGGAAGTCATTCCATTTTATGAGCAACTGCTTCAAGAAAAAAAGCAGTATGTCAAAAAACTGAAAAAAAAGTTTGAGCCTGCAAGTTCTGGACTCGTGATGCATTTGGGTGTGAAGAAAACGTATCCGCAGCTTGCCCATCATAACTTCTTCTTTGCAAAAAATATGAAGCGACAAATGGATAAGATATTCCATCGTCACGAACTGCCAGATGACCCGGTTATTTATCTGGTGAATGTCAATAAAACAGATCCATCACAGGCTCCTGAGGGGTATGAGAATTTAAAAGTCTTACCTCACATCCCATACATACAGGACAAACCATTTACTCCCAAAGACTATGACCGTTTTGCGGAAAAGGTTTTAAACAAGTTAGAGAGAATGGGCTTGGATAATCTTCGAGACAATATTGTTACAAAAGATATATGGACACCAGAAGATATCAAAAGGGTTTATGGTTCTGACCGTGGTGCGATTTATGGTACGGTGTCAGATCGTAAAAAAAATAAAGGGTTTAAACATCCAAAGCAAAGTGAACGCTATAATAATCTATACTTTGTTGGAGGAACGGTAAATCCAGGTGGTGGAATGCCAATGGTCACGTTAAGTGGACAGCAGGTGAGTGATAAAATCGTCAAGCGGGATACATACCATGGCTGACAAGTTAGCACTGGATGCATTACTAGAGAGGCAACGTACCGATTTTCTCAATAAGCCCGTTCCCTCCGCAAAAACACGGAAAAAATTACTCTTGCAGTTGAAAAGGTTACTTTTAGATCATGAAACAGAATGGATAGATGCACTTCTTTCCGACATGGGGAGATCGGCGTTCGAAGCTTATTCTCTTGAAATTGCGGTCTTATTAAATGAAATCGACTATGTTTGCAAGCATATAGAAAGATGGTCCAAACCAAGAAATTCCTGGCATCTAAAGTTTGGTTATATGGAAGCAATCAAAAAAACACGAAAACCCTATGGCAGTGTATTGATTATCAGCCCGTGGAACTATCCACTTCAGCTTGCATTAATGCCTGCCATTAGTGCAATTGCGGCTGGGAACCGTTGTATAATCAAACCATCAGAATATGCACCAGCCATAAGTAAGCTGCTCAAAGAGGTTATCGGTAAAACATTTACACCCGAATATTTAACAGTTGTAACGGGGGATGAACAAACGGGTAAAATATTGACATCATTACCTTTCGATATGATCTTTTTTACAGGTAGTAAACAGGTTGGAAGATTGGTAGTGCAACAGGCAACTAGAACAAAGAATATTCCAGTGCTATTGGAACTTGGTGGGAAAAATCCCTGTATAATGGATGAAACAGGTTTTTCGGAAGCCGCAATGCAAGAAATCGTGTGGGGAAAATTTCTCAATGCTGGACAAACTTGTATTGCTCCCGACACACTTTTTGTGCATACATCCGTTTATGAGAAAACACTTTCACATATTGTTGCAACGGTTAAGGATTTTTACGGTGATCAACCTGAGTTCAGTGATGATTATGGGAGAATCTCACATGCCAGACACTTTGAAAAAGTGGTTGGTTTCATCGAACAGGGCACGATACGGTATGGCGGTACGAACGATAGGCAAAAGCTGTTCATAGCCCCGACGATAGTAACAGATATGAAACCAGGCAGTACCATCTTGCAAGAAGAAATTTTTGGTCCTGTTCTTCCTGTTGTGCCTTACACTGATTTAAATACTCTATTAGCACAGCAGATTATCGAACGTGATGCTTTGACAGGGTATCTTTTTAGTAAAAACAAGCAACACATCAAAACGTTTGAGCAATACATGCGTTCCACATGCATTAGTATTAATCAAGTAATCCATCACGCTGCTAATCCTCGTGTTGCATTTGGAGGGATTGGAGGTAGCGGGCACGGTACCTATCATGGTAAAGCGGGTTTTCGAGCTTGTAGTTATGAGAGGACAGATTACAAGGCATACCATTACAAGCATGTACCAGATAAATTCCCACCTTATTCGGATAAAGATTTGCGGTTCTTGAAAAAATTTCGCAAATGGTTGTTGTAAAAGAAGTGTTAGATATACAACTGACTTAGGAGGATTGCAATGCCAGTAGTTTCCTTATCAGTAATTTGGATCATCGTCATTGATATTTTTGCATGGACTTTTTTTCATTTATTCATTTCGTTCATTTGTTTAAAAATTCCTTTAACTTTTTTTGAAAAGGATAATTTTTGGTTTCAAATCTTCTCTTGGGAAAAATCAGGGAGAATATGGCAACGCCTATTTCACGTAAAATCATGGAAGGAAAAAATTATAGATGGGACTATTTTTCTTCGCAAAGGGTATGAAAAAAAAACGTTACATGGCACTGGGAAAGTGGAATTGAAAACTTTTGCTTCCGAAACCAAACGGGCGGAACTAACACACTGGTTATCCATTCTGCCTGCTCCGCTATTTTTTCTGTGGAACCCGTTTTGGGCAGGGTGTGCAATGATTGTGTATGCCATCGTTTTCAATCTGCC
This sequence comes from Virgibacillus sp. GM2-2, assembly GCF_055329585.1. Lineage (NCBI taxonomy): Bacteria > Bacillati > Bacillota > Bacilli > Caryophanales > Bacillaceae > Virgibacillus > Virgibacillus sp. GM2-2. Next base: position 85,149 of record NZ_JBUZWC010000009.1, read on the forward strand.
AATTATCATCGTCCAGCGTTATAATCGTGGTCGTATAACTGCAATCATAACTGGAAATAAGATGAAGTAATGGAAAAAATCAATTCTATAACTTCTCTATATTGAAGTTTACTATATCTTTTTAGCAGGTGATAAAGTGAAAGTTGTACTGATAACGGCCATTATTTTACTACCTTTGGTTATGTTTTATGGTCGAAGTCGCTGGGATATCGTAAAGCGGATTTTAAATTTAGCTGCGATTCTGTCACTCGTTATTTTTGGAATTATATCTTCCTTTTCCATCTATAAGATTATTCAAGAAAATACAGTCTTCATGACCACAATTCATGCAGTTTTTTTGAACCCTTATTTTCTCTTTACTGGGGGATACCTCGGTGTTTATTCTTTGTATCTACTTATGAGTTGGAGCTGGAAAGATTGGTGATGAAAAGGTGTTTATGGTATTTAAACAATTAATCTATTTACGTTATTTAGCCTAACGAAAAGAGGGGTATATATGGGAAAGAAGGTAATCGTAATTGGTGCAGGTGTTGCTGGACTAGCTAGTGCAATTAGACTACAGAATGTTGGTTATCAGGTGGAAATATATGAAAAAGAATCAACACCAGGTGGAAAGATGAACCAAATTGAAATGGATGGTTACAAGTTTGATCTGGGGCCGAGTATTGTCATGATGCCTGAATTGTACCGAGAGATATTTGAAATCTGTGGACGTAACCCAGATGATTATATTCCAATGGAAAAGTTAGATCCAATGTACCGGGTATACTTCCGTGATATTCCAGATGAACCTTTCGACATTTCTTCTGATCTCATAGAATTGACAAAAACAATAGAAGCAATTAGTAATGCTGATACAGAAGGATTTTTTCTCTATCTCCATGAAATATATAAACGTTATATGGTTGCAAAACAAGATATTATAGAGAGACCGTTTCGCAAGCGTACAGATTTTTATAATCTGCCTATGTTAAGGAAGGCACTGAAAATGAAGACCTTTGACACGGCTGATTATTTTATCGGTAAATATATTAAGAGCGAACGGTTAAAACAGATTATTGGCTTCCAAACATTATACATAGGGGTTTCCCCATATAAAGGTCCTTCTTTCTATACAATGATTCCAATGATTCAATTCTTATATGGTATTTGGTTTATTAAAGGTGGGATGTACACCATGGCATCATCTATGGAAAGACTTTTCAAGGAACTAGGTGGTAAAATTTTCTATGATAAACATGTTCAGGAAATCTGTATAGAAAACCGAAAGGCAACAGGCATTATTGTAGACGACGAGGAAGTACCAGCTGATTTTGTGCTTTGCAATGCTGACTTCCCATATGCGATGAAAAATCTGGTGAAAGATCCTGTTTCTAAAGGAAAATATACGGACAAAAAGATTGATAACATGAAATACTCGTGTTCTTGTTTTCTATTGTACCTTGGCATGAACAAGAAGTATGAGGAAATCGAACATGTCCATAACTTTATATTTAATGAGAAACTTGAAAAAAACATGCATGATATTTTTGAGGGAAATAAACTGAAACACGCTTCTTTCTATGTATATATAGCATCGAAAATGGACCCTACCTTGGCACCCAAAGGGAAAGATGGATTGTATATTTTAATGCCGGTATCCAATATTGATGTGGCGGACTATGAGTGGACAAATGAAACAATTGACTATTACCGTAGCTACATCCTAAATACACTAAAGAAGATACGTGGGTTTGAAAACATTGATAAAGAAATAGTTACAGAAACCTGTATAACACCAATGGATTTCGAGTCTAAGTTCAATGCATATAATGGGGCTAGTTTTGGGCTACAGCCTATCCTTTCTCAAAGCATCCACATGCGTCCACAAAGCAAGTCAGCTAATTGTTCCAACTTGTATTTTACTGGGAGCAGCACGCATCCTGGTGCAGGGGTGCCAATTGTTTTACTATCAGCTAGGATTGCCGCACAAGAATTAATGGCTGATGATAGAGGGATATTGTTTGACTATTCAGGTGTATGAGATAGCGCTTGACTCTTGATTTTTTATTTAGGCTGTGTTCTAAAGATGTGTTTCTTTTGACACACAATCCGTAGACTGTGAACTAACTGTTGGGAACTAAGACCACCGCTACGGAAAAACATTTCGCTTTCCCGCAGGAGTCTCCGTGAATTTCTTCCGCTAGGTTTGTGTTTCATAACTCTTTTTTCTTTTTTATGCTTGGTGGAAAAATAATTACCTGCTATTTTGGCAGTCGATTGGAGCGGAGGGCAGTCGACTCCTGCGGGAAAAGTACGAGTCTGAAGACCCCGCAGAGTGGTTTTCCCGAGTAGGCTGAAGCCGTGCCTGCGGAAAGCGACTGCCCGCAGCGGAAATCAGCGTTGCTGTTATCATAACCATGAATTTTCTTTAGTACGCAATATACTTCAACTGTAAACTAAAAAATCTGAACGAATAGTACGCCAAGGACACTGCTTGATATCGGACTGACGATGCCTTATTTACCTTTTTTGCCTTTATTTTGAGGATTAACGGACACACGATTCCTTATTTAGCTAGAAGACATTATTTTTAACTGTTTTTACCCAAATAAGGAATCCTGAGACCGATAACAACCGCATTTAACCTTATTTTTCACAAATAAGGAATCGTGTGTCCGCTAGTTGACATTCTGCATGTAATCATTCCAGTACACTTGATTCACTAGCCTTGCCCAAAGCGGAAATCAATGATCTAGATACTATAGGCACTATTCACAGTTTACATTTCGAATTAAAGAAAGCAACAAGTTTTTCGAAAACAAGCTTTGAATTAAAAGGTATTCTTTTCTACTGATAGTAACATTGAAGGAGGGAATTTTATGACAGTATCCATTGCAGTCAATCTTATTTCAGGTCTTATAGCTGTTATTATTGGGGCAACGATGTTCTGGTCATTACCATTGCCCACAAGACAAAATAAGCGTACCCGTTTACCGTTTGTTTCTATTATTATTCCTGCTAGGAATGAAGCTAATCGAATATCCCCATTACTGCAATCATTACAACAACAACATTTCCAGTCATTTGAAGTTTTAGTTGTTGATGACCATTCAACAGATGATACGGTACCTGTTGCGGAATCTTTTGGTACAAAAGTTCTACAGAATAAGACAGAGGAGAATGGATTAGGAAAGTCAATGGCTTGCTGGTATGGTGCAAAACAAGCAAAGGGAGACTGGCTTCTATTTTTAGATGCCGATACTACCTTCACAACTGAAAATAGCCTCGAAGATTTACTCGTTTTCTATCAACAGAAGGGTGCACGGGGAAGTGTATCGTTGCAACCATTCCATAAGATGCACCACCTGTATGAAAACCTCTCTGCAATTTTTAACATTATTGTAATTGCAGGAATGAATATCTATTCGATTTGGGGACGTAAATTTAAAACTGCTGGCTCATTCGGCCCTTGTATCCTATGCAATAAACATGATTATTTTTTATCGGGTGGCCACAAAAAAATTCAAGGAGCAGTTATGGATGATTTAGAACTTGGACAGGCGTTCCTCGATAAGAAAATTCCGGTATATTGTCTAGGAGGTAAGGGCGTCATTTCATTTCGCATGTACCCTGAAGGATTTAAAAGCCTTGCAGAAGGTTGGTGCAAAAGCTTTGCAATCGGATCGAAATCTACAAATTCGTTAATCATGTTGATGATTATTATCTGGATTTCTGGAAGTTTTATTAGTACCGGAGCACTGATATCTTCAATCGAAGTAGCCAATCCTACGGCAATCACTCTAGCAGGAATGTTATATTTTCTCTATACCGTACAGACATTTTATTTTGCACGTAAATGCGGTAATTTCAGATGGTACATTTTCATTTTTCATCCTATTTTGTTTTCGTTTTTTACAATAATTTATATATATTCTCTGTTCCGAGTATATGTTATGCATTCTGTTAAATGGAAGGGTCGTAAAATAGATGTTAAATAGAGTAATTATAGATTTTACTGCACAACACAAAAAACATCGTTTGACTAACAATTATTCAGTAAGATTATTGTGCTGTAAAGGATTTATGCAAAAAACTGATACAGAAAAAGGGGATGCAATTGCCACAAAAAAAAGTATTATACACAATCCTTTATGTCAACATTTCTTTAGCTATCATTGGCATAACTTTATATTTTCTTATCAATTGAAAGTTAAGAGTTCCAGAAATACGTATACAATTGATGGAAAACAATTTTTTAATCAGTTTTAGAGGGGGAATAACAGATGAGAGATGTTAGTTATTCCGAAATAAAAAATAAACTAACTAGGTACCAACAACAACATTTACTTAAGTATTACGCAGAATTAAATGAAAAAGAAAAATTACTTTTACTTAATCAGATAGAATCGATTGATTTCGCTGAGTACGCGTATTTGAAAGAACTTTTACTAAATAGACTTCACAAACAACGTGAAAAATTTAATGTTTCCCCTATAAAGGTTGAAAATTGGGCGAATCTATCAAATAAACAAAAAGAAACAGTTGAAAACAAAGGTTGGGAATTGTTGAGGGATAAAAAAATAGCTGTAGTATTACTAGCTGGAGGACAAGGTAGTCGATTAAGACATAATGGACCAAAAGGAACACTAAATATTGAACTGCCCTCTAGAAAATCATTGTTTCAATTACAATCTGAACAACTGCTACAACTAAAATATAAATTAGGTCACTCTATACCTTGGTATATAATGACTAATCCTTTCAACTATATCGAAACAAAGTCTTTCTTCGAAGTAAATAACTACTTCGGTTATGATAAGTTAAGTGTAACGTTTTTTACGCAAAGAACATTACCAACCATTTCAAGTAGAGGAAATTTAATTTTAGAAGACAAATCAAAAGTATCATTTTCACCAGACGGTAGCGGGGGAGTTTTTGAATCATTATTAAATAAAGGAATTATGAAAGATTTAAGTGATAAAGGCGTAGAATGGATTTTCTTAAATTTTATTGATAATGCTTTGGTTAAAGTAGCCGATCCAAAGTTTATTGGTTTTGCAGCTTTAAATCAATCACTTATCTCAAGTAAATCAGTTAAAAAGAATTATGTAGATGAAAAAGTAGGTATTTTTTGCAAGAAGGAGAATAGGCCATTGCTAATCGAGTACTCGGAGACGACTGAAGAAATTAAGGGGAATAAATGTTATGAAGATGCTAATATAGGAGTTCACTTATTTCATGTTAATTTTATCCAAAAATATCTTGATTCTGGTAAAACACTGCCTTACCACTTTGCACACAAATCTGTTAAAGCAGTTGATCAAGTGGGGAACCAGATTATTCCTGATAAGCCGAATGGATACAAACCTGAAAAATTCTATTTTGATATCTTCCAAGAAACAGACGCTATGTCCATTTTACAGGTAGACCGAAAAGAGGAGTTTGCACCAATTAAAAACAAAAGCGGAAACGACAGTCCTGAGACAGCAAAGAAAATGATTTTGTCATTATTTCAAGGTGATAGATAGGATTGCCGTTAAACTATAATCTCTTGTGAAAAAAATCACTAAGTGAGGATGGGTGCTTAACACCCATCCTCACTGTATTAAGTCGCTTTTACTAACTTTTCATCCGTCATTTACAAGTTGCGACTTGTATCTTTAATTTTTTTCGTGTTGGTTAGTCGTTTTACTTCGTTTATGATGAACATCAACCATGCTATTTCTGCAACAATAAGGCTTGTATAAAACGATATCCATGGAAGTGAGAACACAGAAGGAGGCGTTTGGAACATGGCTGTGAAGTAATAGAGCCACATACCCACCAGAAGAAAAGATTGAATTACCGCATACAACCTATTTCCTATTTGTATAAACAAGAATGGTGTAACTGTTGCCAATACCATGAAAACAAGTATGATATCTATGATAATCATCTCCCAAATATATATTTTTCTTCCTATCAAACAGCAGATTCTTATATCTTAATATGGCTATAAATACAAAAAGTATTAGTTTGAATTACCTAATACGTAATGGTGAATAGGGATATTTCCTTAAGTAGGAGATGACTTCATAAAGGATCTGTGGTAAAAAAAGAAGCCCCGATAGAGGCTTTTTCTTAAGTAAAGTATTCAATTTTAGCTTCTGGAAAGTAATTCTCGATATGGGCACCAAGTGTGTCTTTTATATCTTCCTGTTCCTCATTTGTATATACATATTTTCCAATTCCGTAACGTCCCCATTTCCATTTACGTTTTGACTCATCTAGTTCTAATTTTGTCATCGGATAATTCTCTTGGATTACTCGCTTTGCAGGCTTGGTAAATCGGTGTTGAATCATCTCGAACGTTAAATCTTTTCTTGCTGAAGCAGGCAATGCCGCCTCTAGCTTCTCAAACATTTCTTGGTAACCCGATTTCCATCCTTCATGTAAATAGATTGGTGCTACAATAAAGCCTAGGGGGTATCCTGCTTCAGCAACCTTAACTGCAGCCTCAATCCGTTCATTCAATCGTGATGTTCCTGGTTCAAAGTATTTAATAATATAATCGTCATTTATACTAAATCGAAACCGAGTTCTTCCTTTATGGTCCGCGTCTAAAAGGTGATCAACATGTGCAAATTTCGTAACAAAACGTAAACGGCCATGCTTTGATTTACCAAAAAATTCAATTGCCTTTTTTAGTGTATGGGTTAGATGATCAACACCAACTATATCAGATGTACAAGATGCCTCAAATCTTGTTTGTTCTGGAGCTCGTTCCTCCATATATTCTTCGGCAGCATCAAAAATTTCATCAATATTTACGTATGTTCGTATGTAAGGTTTGCTTCCCATTGTCGTTTGTAGATAACAATAGTGGCAATGACCCATACAACCAGTAGCAAAAGGGATTGCGTATTCTGCAGAGGGTTTGGATGTATCAAATTTTAGAGTTTTTCGTAATCCTACAACAAGCGTTGACTTGGCAGTGCGGTATTTCTGAAAATGATTATCTCCAGGTAAATTTCGAATTTGGTTATGCGAGGTAGTTTCTCTTATTTCTATCCCCATATCTTCAAATTTTGATATTAATTCTTTACCAAGCGGATATTCCAAAGCACGTGGTTCAACGTAAACCAGTTGTGGAACAAAAGGTTTAACCATAAAATTCACCTGTTTCAGGCGTACCAAATGCTTCTTGGTATGCTTGTTCCGCTTCTTGTTCAGTCTTAAACAATGCAAATTCATCTGATAAAGGAAAATACGTTTCATGTGCAAAAACAGCTAGCTCAGAGGGGTTATCGGGATTTTCAACAATAGCCGCTTGTTGAACCTGAGCTACATCTTGTGTATGTGGATTACGAATAATCATATAAACAACCTCTCCAGGATGGTAATTTGAGTCCATGGTAAACACCTTTCTTTCATTTATTTATCTTTTAGTAATCCCACAAAAGAAAGTAATTATGTTAACCATTTGCAAATTTGGTAAGAATATCGATACAAAAGTAGGGGAAATTAAATTTGCGAAAACCATTATAGTGGAGGTGAACATGGATGGAAGAACGAGAGAAAAAGGTAGCTACGGACGAAAATAAACTGTATAACCCGGATGCTGCTTATTACGAAGATCAGGAACTTGAACCAAAATCGTTTAGGGGTGCTAAGGAATCAACTAAAAAAGATGGTACTAACCACTAAAAGTTGTAAAAATTTCTAAGCGCTTTTTCATGTATTTGCCAGACTGGGAGAACACCACGAAATTTCTTACTCAGAATTGAGCTGAGTTAAATCAACTCGTAAATTTCTGCGAATGATTTCAGCTTCGAGTGCCTGAATAAAATCTGGACACAACGATAAACTCTTTGCGCGATAGAAGGTTTGGATTAGTAACTCATCCGATAGTGATTCCATTATTCAACCCCTTTCATAATAGTGTAAAAATGAAGAACATCTTTACACTATTCCTATACCCGAATTTTATATCAATACATCAATCATCACTTCGATTAAATAATACAGTATGAAAAACATTTTACTGCAAACAATAAAGGTGAAACCTGTTCAAACTTTATGAAGTAGTAAGTGAATGCCACAGTACTTGAAAATCAGTAACAGGCATTCATAGTAATAAAAACATGAAACCGATGGTAACAGGTTCAATTAAAGGTTCGGCTTAGGACAAGTTGTTCTGTATTTGATTTGGTCGAACATCGTAAATTGGTAGAAACCATTAATTTTACTCCTTCCTTTATAAATATTGAGGACAGTGATAGGAGGTGTAGGGATGAGCACAATTTCACGAATAGCTTTAGCACTAGTAATTGTAGGTGCAATAAATTGGGGACTAATCGGATTATTTCAATTCGATTTAGTCGCAGCAATCTTCGGCGGTCAAGATGGAGCATTAGCGAGGGTGGTTTACGCTCTTGTAGGTCTTAGTGGTTTATGGTGTATCGGTTTGTTGTTTAAGGATTACCAAGAACATGATTATGACCGTTCTACTGCCTCTAGACCAGGAAAGATGGCATACAGTACTGAATTTGCGGAAGAGACGGATGTTTCCAATACTACAAAAGGAAACGAAAGACCTTCTCGGATTGAAGATTAAGTGTAATTCAAAGCCATGTATATACATGGCTTTGATTTTTCTCTAATGCTAATAAGGATGTGAGTACATGCATAATCAAGAGGTTTCAAACAATTCACTGGAAAAACACATTATCCACTACAAAGAAGGGCTTGCAAAATATGAGCATCACATGCCAGAAGTAGTGCAGACCTATAATGAATTTACTGAGCACTGTTTCAGAGAGGGAGAAATTTCGCTGAAAAATAAACAGTTAATTGCACTCGGAATCGCCGTGTATTCCCAGGATGAATATTGTATTATCTATCACACCAAAGGTTGCTTAGATCAAGGGTGTACCGAAAAAGAAATTTTTGAATCAATTGGAATTTCAACTGCCTTAGGTGGTGGTGCTGCAATGAGTCAAGGCGTAACACTCGTGCAGGATTGTATAAACGAAATGAAGGGAAACGAAATACACTAAAGCGGGCTTTATAGCCTGCTTTTTTCTGAAATAATATGAAGTAATAGTTTGGAATGAGTTGTATTTCTTGCGGTTGATAAGTATGGGCGTTTGAATAACAACAGATTTTATTACAAAGAATAAGGTTATACATAGTAAAATTACTCTTTGGAGGTTTTCAATTATGGCTACAGGACATGATACAAAATTAACATCTTCAGAAATTGCTTCAATATGGACAAGTTACATGAACGATAGTATGTCCAAATGTGTTTTAGCGTATTTTTTGAAACATGTAGAAGACCAAGATATTAAATCTATTTTACAGTATGCATATGATCTGTCAGCTACCCATATTGAGAAATTAACAACCATCTTCCAAGAAGAAAAAATTCCCACGCCAACAGGATTCACATATGATAACGACTTGAATTTAAATGCTCCACGTATGTATACCGATGCATTTATGGTAACGTATGTTAACCATATGGCTAAAGTAGGAATGGTAGGATATAGTGGATTTGTATCATTTAGTGCCAGGAAAGATATGAGAGATTATTACATTGAGGCACTCACAGAAACATCTCATTTATTTGACCGAAGTTTGGATGTTCTACTCTCAAAAGGATTATTTGTTAGACCACCTTATATAGCGTATCCTACCGAAACCGACTTTGTTGACACAAAAAAGTACCTAAGTGGACTGAACCCATTTAGTAGCAAACGATCATTAAATACAGTGGAAATATCTCACCTACATCTAAACATACAAACAAATCTCATCGGAGCTAAAGTTGCGACTAGCTTCGCACAGGCCTCACCAAGAGAAAAAATCCAGAAATGGATGTTACGAGGAAGAGATATTTCATATAAGCATGTTCAGATATTTTCAAAAGTACTTCTAAACAATGATATTCAGCCTCCTGTATCGTCTGACGATTCGATAACCAATTCAACTACATCACCTTTTTCAGACAAATTAATGATGTTTCACATGAGTTTATTAAGTGCGGCAGGTACAGGTAACTATGCTACTGCAGCCGCAGCTAGTCAAAGGAGTGACCTAATTCTTAATTATGAAAGGCTTTCACTTGAGATTGCTCAATATACGAAAGACGGAGCGGACATCGTAATTGATAATGCATGGCTGGAGCAACCACCAGGTACTAAAAGAAAGGATCAACTCACGAGAAAGAAAAGCAGTTTCAAGTAATATTAACAATTAAACAAGAAGGGGAATGAATTAGAGCGGGCTTTAAAACCTGCTTTTTTATTTGACGTATTTCGGTAAAAGTATAATATAGTATTTCTAGTAAATAAATGGAACTTCGGGACATCTATACAAATAAAGAGAGCCCCCGCGCAGAGACTCTCTGTTAGGTCAGTATGGAGACTGGAATTGTTCAGTTGACCTGTGGTAACATCTTCTCCTGATATAGTAAAGTTTATACAATGGGTTGGAGAAAAAGTAGAGTTGACTAGCTTATACCCTTTGTAGGTTAAAGAGGTGAAGGCATTTAATATCTTCCCCTCTAAATTGCCTAAAATTATTGATTTTGCTGTAGCTGTTGTACAAGCTGTTGAATTTGTTGTAATTGTTGTGCAGCTGTTTGTTCACGTTGGGCCATTTGCTGCTGTTGTTGTGTATCTGCTTGAGCACCAGCTTGTTGTCCTTGCTGGAGTTGTTGAGCGTTTTGTTGCTCCTGTTGTTCTAGTTGTTGAGCAATCTGTACAATTTGACTTAATACTTGTGCTTGGTTTTGTGGCATAGTAATGCCCTCCTTTAATTGTTGTCATTCTGTATTAGTATGCGACAAATACGAAACGCCTATGTATTAAAATTAAGGTTTTTTATTATTAGCTGAAACAAAGAGGAAAACAAAAGTTTAACCTCCTTACATAGGGAAAATGGGAGATTAGATGAAAAAGCATAAAAGTTAATGATAATGGCGTTTGGGAATATTTTTAGCTCACTGGTAGAAACTAGGAGTAAACGAAAAAGGATTGGTGTATATGGAAGAATTTAAAAATAATACAAAACTCACAGCTGCAGAATTATCGCAACTTTGGACAGCCTATATCAACGATACACTCTCAATTTGTGAAGTAACATATTACCTCAAAATAGTTGAAGACCCTGCAATTAAGGAACTTCTGTTGTTATCCCTCCAAGAATCAGAAACACATATTCAACAACTAACGACTATTTTCAATGATAATCAATACCCTGTTCCAAAAGGTTTCACATTAAAAGAAGATGTCATGTTAGACGCACCGCGTTTGTTTTCTGATATTTTTATATTAAATTGGTTAAATCAGTTCGGTAAATTAGGTGCTACTGCCTATGCTGTGTCTGTTACGGTCGTAACCCGTCAAGATATACATGCATACTTCAGTAAATGCTTTACACAATCTAATAACATGATTGAGAAGACAAACGCGCTTATGCTTGCAAAAGGTATTTACATGCGGCCACCTACAGTACCAACACCTGACAGTGTGAATTTTGTCCAGTCCCAGCATTTCCTTGCCGGATGGTTCGGTGATATTCGCCCTTTAACGGCAATTGAAATTTCCAATTTGCATGCAAATATACAACGTAACGCTATGGGAGTGGCTTCGTTAATTGGATTTTCCCAAACCACTGAATCAAAGGAAGTAAGACAGTACTTGATTCGAGGCAAGGAGATTGCTGACAAGCACATTGAAATATTTGGTTCAATCATGCGGAAGGATAACCTTCCTGTGTCGAGTACTATTGATTCAGAAGTTACTACCTCAACCACCAAGACCTTTTCAGATAAATTAATGATGTATAAGTCAACGGTTTTAAATAGTATGGGAATAGGCTTTTATGGAGCAAGTATGGGGTCCAGCTTGAGACGCGATGTAAGCACAGTTTACGGTCGTCTTATTACTGAAGTTGCCAAATTTGCTGAGGACGGAGCTAATATTATGATTAAAAACCAGTGGATGGAAGAACCGCCACGTGCAGCAGACAGAGATGATTTGAGTAATAAGTAGTGAGTATTCCTAGAAGTAATGCTAACGAAAAGTTATTTTGGAGTATTGCGGTCCCGGGTTTCGGTCAATTATTAAATAGGAAGTATTTTAAGGGCGCTGTGTTAATCATTCTTGAAGTCATCATTAATGTGCAGGGAAATTTGAACGAAATATTGATTTTTAGCTTCCAAGGTAATATTGATGCGGCAGTTGAACATGTTAACTATGGATGGATCATGTTCTATCCATGTGTATACTTCTTCGCAATGTGGGACGCCTATAAAGACGCCAGTAAGAAGGTATCAGCCTATTCATTTTTACCATTTGTATTTAGCGCTTACTTTATGACTGTAGGTGTTATTTATTCATCGAAATTAACTTTATTCGGAGTGTTGTTGGGACCAGTCTGGCTACCGTTATTATGTATCTTACCAGGTTTGTTCGTTGGGTTTAGCTTGAAATGGTTACTGACAAAGAAATTTATATAGCTTCAATTCAGTAAATGCAAGGAATAATTTATGTTAATAGAAAGTTTAAAAATATCACATAAAACTTTCTTGGAAATATCTTATAAAAAGGGCGGATTTAGTAAAAAAAAAACGGAGTGGTGTATTAATACCTCTCCGTTTTTAGTTTTAATTTTGATGTAACTTTTTGACTAGATTTGTTATGAAATTCAAAAAAGGGAGGTGAAAATAAGCAAACTAACTAATAATATATTTGGTATCTTAGTAAGTATTAGCTATTCCGATTAAAAAACGGTTGTACAAATAGTCGGTGTCCATCGGTCCATTCTGCGTAAAAGACTTGTTTTACTGAAGTGATTTCTTGCTTTTTTAATTCGGATTTTAACCACTCTTCTGTTAAGCCTGCTTCTTTTAAATTGTCCCAAATGATTTCGCCATCATTAATGAGTGTTGTCGTTAGGCGAATAATTTCTGGTTGCAGATTCAAATCACCACGGGTTGGGAACTGGTAGTTGGATTTTTTCATTACTGAAACAGTACCATCAGTCTCTAAAATGGCATATTGAACCTCTTGTATAGAAAAGACGTCTTTTGAACGTAACATGTGTTGAAGCTGGTTGATATCTAAGTTACTTTTTTTCATCTCGTCTCGAATTAATTTCCCTTGGTGAATAATTATGGTTGGTTGTCCCTCAAGTAGCTCACGTGACCCTTTATATTTTTGGGTAATAACCTCTGTAATATAAAGGATGACACCCCAAAGGGCAACTGCAAAACCTATCTCCAATATACCGTTTTCATCGTCAAATAGTGCATTTCCAACTAGTTCACCAAGTACTAACGCTGCAATAAAATCGAAAGGTGTAATCTGAGACATTTGCGTTTTACCTAATATTTTTGTTAAAAGAAATAATGCTAAAAACCCAAATAACGTTTCGATAAATATAGGAAATAAATTTTCCATCGAAGAACAACCCCTTTAAGCACATATCCATGCTTATGTTGTCCCAAAAATCGAAATTACATTCACTTTGATGTATTCTAACATGTAAAAAGCCAGTGTAAGAGAACGTAAAAATACCGTCCAACACACTGGCTTTAATTTATATGCAGTAGACTTTTTGCTTTTCTATAAATCCTTAATCATCGTAACATGTGGGATACCTGCATCCATGAATTCATCGGATACAGTTTTGTAACCGAGTCGTTTATAAAATGCCTCGGCATGGGTTTGGGCATTGAGCTTTGATTTTTTATATCCACGATTATTAATCTCAGCTTCCATACGTTTAATCATTTCTTTACCGAAGGATTTCCCACGTTCACTTTCCAATACGCATATGCGCTCAAGTTTTCCGTAAGTATCAACAAACCGAAGTCTACTTGCTGCAACGGCTTCATCTTCAATATAACCCACAAAATGAACTGCAACTTCGTCGAATTCGTCAAGTTCTAATTCTGGAGGGACATTTTGTTCATCTACAAATACGACTGTTCGAACATGATATGCATGTTTGAGTTCGTCTTTCGTTTCAACAATTTTAATATCCACTAGACTTACTCACCTTTTCCAAAAACAAATGATTCATAAACGGTCCAAGAACCATTTTCAAGTTGATACATTAACTGGAATCGATCTACTTTATCCTCTAGTTGAATGTCTTTCATTGTCAAGCTACCGTATACATCTGCATATTCCTGATCCGATAGTTTTTGAGCAATTGTGATATGTGGTACAAACGCATATTCTTTATTGTCAGGGAACTTGCCACTTTGCATTTTTTCGTATAATTTCACGATTTCATCTGATGCTTCAACCTTTAAATAAATCGTATTCGTTACTGGTGCAAACGTGCTAACCTTATTAATATGAATAGAAAGAGGTTCTGTTTCCTTTGCAATTTCGCGTAACTCTTTTACAAGCTGATGGATCATATCATCATCGGCTTCAAATGCTTCCTTCAACGTGATATGTGGCGGAATTAATGCATAATGAGGGTCATAACGCTTCCTGTATGAATTTGCTTTATCTTGAACTGGTTTAGATGGAAAAATTGCAATACCGTATTTCATAATTGAAAACCTCCTAATTTTAGTTTTGCATCTATTACTATGATGATGATAATCTGCTAGACCAATGATGATAGATAAATTATAGGCTTTACTCTTTATTATAACAAAATTCAAATGAAAATAGGTGAATTTTTTGAAAAAATTAATGGAACATCGTAGTTAATGCTCGTTTTAAGTCTTTTTGCCACGCTTTCCACGTATGTTCGCCTTCTAGTTCGTGGTAGATATAGCTAACTCCTGTTTCCTCTAATACTGCATTTAGTTCTCGGTTCGGTGTAAGGAAGTCTTGTTTCTTCCCATCGGTTGTATCCACTTCGGTTTCATCCAAACCAATTGTATGATAAATATCAATTGAATGAATATCCTTTGCTTCTCGTACCGCGTTCATTACTTTATCATCGACATATGGTGACTGCATAATTACCTTGCCAAAAGTATGCGGATAACGTAGAGCTGTCATGAGGGCAAGTGTACCCGCAAGGGAATCACCCATTAAGGCACGAGACTGTCCCATATGATATGTTGGAAGGATGTCATCAAGCAGCGGAACCACTTCATATACTAAAAACTTAATGTATGCGTCTTGCTTTTCACCATTTGGATGATACTTGTCTCGCCGATCATATTTGTCATTATAATGTATTCCAACAAATACGGTATTTTCAATTTCTTCCTTATCATGTAGGCGATCACTGAGTGTAGCTGCTCGCCCGAGTTGATAATAATCATTTCCATCTTGCATAATGCAAATATGATATTTATATAATGGAGAAAATGATTCCGGCTGATAGATTTTCAGTGTCATCATTTCATTTAAGTACGTACTATTTATTTCTTGTTCAACCATTGTTCCTTTTCTACCCAATTTCGTACACCTCTTTTTCTAATTACAAATTCCATTTAACTGGAAAAGTGCTCATTATCTTCATCATATCAAAACTGTACCCGTTTTACTATGCTACGAAGCGCATTGTAAGGTTAAATTTCTGTTAACTGTCCCTGAAATAGATGAAAATAATGTCCTTTACGTTTTAATAGTTCATCGTGACTTCCTTTTTCGACAATTCGTCCATGCTCAAGCATAATAATTTTATCCGCTTCTTGAATTGTATTTAATCGATGCGCAATGACGAAGCTAGTTCGTCCACGCATTAGTCTTTTCAATGCATCTTGAATCTTTACCTCGGTAATCGTATCAATATTACTTGTTGCTTCATCCAAAATTAGAATGGAAGGATCAGCTAATATTGCCCGGGCAATTGTTAGTAACTGTTTTTGTCCTTGGCTTATCCCACTGCCTTCCTGATCTAAAACTGTTTGATAACCATTTGCCATCCTTGATATAAATTCGTGGGCGTTTGCATTTTTTGCAGCCTCAATCACTTCTGCATCCGTTGCATTGAGTCGACCATAACGAATATTTTCTAAAATGGTTCCTTTAAACAAAAAAGAATCCTGTAAAACAAATGCCATATGCTGGCGTAAGCTAGAACGCTTGATATCCTTTATATCCATACCATCTATCGCAATTTCACCATTACCATAATTATAAAACCGTGCAATTAAATTAATAATCGTTGTTTTACCTGCCCCGGTATGGCCAACAAAAGCAACTGTTTCACCAGGATTTGCCTCGAAAGAAATATGATGCAGTATCGGTGTATCCTCATAGGCAAACGAAACATTGTTGAATGTGACATGCCCATTTGTTTCTGGCAAAACTTCCGCTGAACGCTCATCAAATTCTTCTTGATTTTCATCCATCACGTTAAAAACACGCTCCGCACCGGCAACAGCTGACAACAGAATATTAAATTGATTGGAGAGTTCGTTCAAGGGGCGAGTAAATTGTCGTGCATATTCGGTAAAAATAACAATGACACCTACCGACACCATTCCATTTACAGCAAGAATCCCACCAACGAGCGCAACCAAACCGAAGCTTAAGAAGTTTAGCATGTTCATTACTTTTGGAATAAAACCAGAAATCGTCATTGCCCAAAAACCAGTATGACGAAGCTTTTTATTTCGTTCCTCAAATTCATCGATTACACGTTTTTCTTGAGAGAACGTCTTCACGACATGCTGTCCAGAAATCGTCTCCTCAACGTATCCATTCAAATCACCCAAGTCACGCTGTTGCAGTTTATACAAGGGTCCAGTCCGTTTTGTAATCCACTTCATCCCTAAGAACATCAGTGGAATAATTGTCATCGTTACAACGGTAAGAAGGGGACTAAGTAAAAGCATCACTCCTACTGTTCCAACAAGTGTGAGGACACTAGAAAATATCTGAATTACGGATTGATTTAACGTATTATTAATATTATCTATGTCATTTGTTATTCGACTCATTAATTCCCCGTGCTGACGTTTGTCAAAATAGGATATTGGTAAGCGGTGGAATTGCTTAAAAAGACCATCACGCAACGAGTACACAGTATTTTGTGCGATTCCAACCATCCAATAATTTTGTAAGAAAATCGATAGAGAGTGAAACAGGTAAATTACGATGAGCCAAATAAGCAACATTCCAAGCCCGGCACTATTTTTCGTGACAATATAATCATCAATCGCCATACCGATTAGATACGGTCCGAGAAGGGCCAGGCCAGAGCTGATTACCACCATAGCTATTACTAGGCTTAGCGTTATTTTTTCCCGTAGCAAATATGCCCAAATGCGTTTGACCGTCCCAGCGGTGTCATGTGCTTTCTTCGTTTTTTTACCGGACATATCTGTGAGTGGAATTCGTTCCTGTTGAAAAGGCTCCTTTAGTTGACTAATTGGCATGCTGAACATACTCCTTTCCAAACTGCGATTCCACAATCTTGCGGTAAAGAGTTGATTCCGTAAGTAATTCGGTATGCGTACCGTTTGATATGATCTCCCCGTGATCCATGATCAGTATTTGGTCAGCGTCCATTGCAGTTGTAACTTTTTGAGTAATCATTAATATCGTGCACTGATAGGCTTCAATAGCTTCGAGTAATCGAGATTCAGTTTCTAAATCGAGTGCACTAGTACAATCATCCAGCATTAAAATTTTCGGACGGCGAATGAGTGCTCGCGCAATCGAAAGTCGCTGTTTTTGGCCACCAGACAAATTGACACCTTTTTGACCAATTTTTGTATCGTATCCATCTGGCAATTCCATAACGGTATCATGAATCTGCGCATCTTGAGCAGCTTGAATTATTTCTTCTTTTGTCGCATTTTCTTTGCCCCAAGCAATATTATCAAATATCGATCCACTGAAAAGAAGTGGATTTTGTGGGACGTAACCAATCGCTAGTCGCAAATGATCCAACGTATAGGCAGTAAGTGGTTTATCATCGATTTTAATTTCACCTGCTGTCACATCATACAACCTTGGCAATAGCTGAAACAAAGATGTTTTTCCAGAACCTGTTGCCCCAAGTATTGCTACTGAATCACCAGCATCCACTGAAAATGACACGTTTTCTAACACTTTTGCACCGTCATCCGTATAGGAAAAGTCAACATTTTTCACGTTAATTTTTCCATGCTGAACAACGTTTCTAGCCTCCGCATCAGCTGATTCGTGCAAGTCAACTTTGACGTTTATCACTTCACCAAGTCGATGGGCTGACGCACGTGCCCTAGAAAACGCTAATGTGATAAATGTAAACATCGAAATCGCCATAGAGACACGAAGCGCATAATGAACTATCGCAACGATATCTCCAACCGAGGTGGTACCAGCAAGCACCTGATTGTTCCCGAACCATAAAATTGAGATCAAACTCATGTTCATAACGAAGAGGAGTACTGGCATGGATGCTTCGACAAACCGAAACGTGTAGCGGGTTTCAGAAGCAAGATCCTTATTTGCTTTCATGAAGCGTTTTTCCTCATGATCACGTCGTAGGAAGGCTTTGATCAAACGCATTCCAGCCAAGTTTTCCTGCATGACACGGTTTACATTATCGACATAACGTTGAACGCGTTCGAATAAACGACTCGCGCGCTTAAGTACCCAAAATAAAAAACCAACTAATAGTGGCACAGTAATAAGGAAAATAAGCGCAAGCCGCCAATTCACGATAAACGCCATTACCACGCCACCTAGCACAATAAGCGGAGCTTTCACCATAATACGAAGCCCCATAAACAATGTATTTTGAAGTTGTCGAACATCATTTGTAAACCGTGTCATCAGGACAGACGTCGGATATTGATTTAGATTTCTGAACGAAAATTCCTGCACCTTTTTAAACAGTTTTTCACGAATGTCATATCCAAACCCATAGCTAATATGTGATGCATAGAATGAATTAATAATTCCAGCAATAAACGCACTAAACGCAAGACCAATCATTATGCTGCCCCACATCACAATGTTTCCAATATCCTTTTGGAGCACGCCCTCGTTAATCATCATTCCAAGGAAAAAGGGAAGGAGTAGCTCCGTTGCAAGCTCAATCATCGTCAATGTATATGCAACCCAAATAGGGATTTTATAGGGTTTTAAAAAAGAAAGTACACTTTTCACAATAGACCTCCGAGTATGTAGTAATTCTATTATATAGGTAAACAACGCTATTATCTATGGAGGAGGGTTGGGCTAGCTGATTAATTTCCAGCGAAATGGTAATACGAGCCGAATTTATAAAATACAAGCCGAATTTGATACAATACTGGCCAGATTACGAAAATACGAGCGAAATCCTGTAATATACTGGCCGAATAAAGAAAATACGAGCGGATCATAAATCACAAAAAAAGCTATCCTTTATTCGGGATAGCGACTCTTGTTTTTAGTTCCATTAATTCCAAAATATGTTCTTCTGATAAACCTGTTAAAATGCTAATATCGTGCACGGAAAACCTTCTAGATGATGACCTGTAAAAAACAATAGCTTGTACAATTTGTTCATAATACACGTCTTCCCGTGAAACTTCTACGACCATACCACCATCTCCAATCATTTGTAATTAAATGTCATAGGAGAAAATGTGAATTTTGTTATTTTTATTATACCTAATAGTATGAATTAATAATACAGTTTTAAGACTATTTTTATTATGGCATTCGCCATAAATTGAATCTAATAAACAACTTTTTGCTAACCAAGCTAACAAATGTAAATAAAATGGTATTTAGACTCAATAATTTCGTTTAAAATGGTAAAATTAGGAATAGAGATAGTTAAACGAAAGGGGGAAGTTGAGGGATGAAGCTAGAAGCTCCTTTAGACAGAATGTGGTATCTCTCTAAAATCGGCTTTTTCGAATTTCTTTCAGGAGATGATATCACAAGATTTTCAAAGATTATCGAGCACCAAACTATTAAAAAGAACCAAGTTATTCAAACTCCAGGTTCGAAGACTGGGAAATTGTTTTTTGTAAAAGAAGGGGCGGTAAGAATTTATGATATTAACGAAGAAGGACGTACATTTACTATTAGTTTGTTAGGACCATACAGCACATATGGATCCATTAGTGCTTTTTCGTTAGGCACAGAAGATGTTTATGTGGAAACAATATCAGATATTCATTTATGTTCCATTACAGAAGAAAACTTTACGAAATTGTTAAAGGTGCATCCAGATTTGGTTTTTAAGGCGCTTGAGATTTTATCAGACAGATTGTGTAAAAGAGAGAAAATGCTACAAATCATTGCAACTGGAAGTGTAAAGCAACAAATTGAACATCTACTTATTTCTATGGCAGATACATATGGAAAAAAAGACAAGGATTTTGTTGATATTCCGATTCCATTAACACATCAAGAAATTGCCGATATGCTTGGTGTGACCAGGGAATCGGTTTCAATGAATATGCAACGTCTTAAAAGCGAAGGATTTATCCGTAGCACCGGAAGAAAAACGATACAGGTAAATCAATGTCTTCAAAATATGTGAACTAGATTACAGAAATAAACAATGAACTCGCTGTATGATTACTTTAGAACAAACGTGTGAAGTTAAAGGAGGCATGCTGCGTGTCTATGGAAAGGATGGATGATCAACAGGAAAAGCAAACCAAGAATATTGATAAAGAATGGATGTACTTAATTAATGAAGCTAGGGAATTGGGGGTTAGCAAGGAAGAAGTCCGCAATTTTTTATTAAAAAATGAAAGAAAACCTACATCATGAATACTACTGTTTTCTGATCCACAATCTCAACTGTAAAAGGTATACTCAGCTCTGAAGCCCCTTAGAATTTGGTGTTTATTTCATATTTTATGCTTAATTCCAGAATGTATAAATCCTCCTAAATTACTCATCTTAACTGTAGGAGGTGCATACAATGTCAAAAGACCGCCAAGAAAAAAAGTTGCGCGAGAGTGGGCGTGTGGAATCTGATCGTGACGTTGGGTTACGTTACAAAGGTTCTACAAAAATGTCCAGCCCTGAAGAAGCTAGAAGATTGAATGATGGAAAAAAATAAACTAGAAAGCGATCGTCTTGAATAGAGATGATCGCTTTTTTAGATATTTATTTGTGATAAAATAAAGAAAAGACTGTTAATTCACGTAGAGAAAAAGCATCATTAAACATGTAAATCAATCTAGATTTTATTGAAAGGTATCTAGAATAAATGAAGTGGAGGGTTATTTATCAATGGTTGAACTTTTTATAACACTTTTGTTTACCGTAATCCTTAGTTTTATACAATGGTTGCGGTATAAGGATAAAGAAAAAGTCGATAAAGGATTTGTTTTGAACTATTACCGTCTCAGTGATCGAAGGAAATTACTTCGAAACATATATATGCTTCCTGTAATAGTAGCAATGTGTTATCCAATTTTTTTCATGCAAAATTTGTATCCGGATTACCTTCAAGTTGTATTGATTGCAGTTTTATTTTTTGATGTATACCAAATTGTTTATCTTTATTTCAAATGGAAAACAAAAGAGGTAACAGGAGTTTAATTACTGCAATAAGGATACTGTTAATAGGGCGGAACTATCGAAGCCAACGAGGGTGGATATACAGTAGAGACTACAAGTTTACTAGCGAAAGCGGCTGTGTAGCAAAAAGGTATGGAAAACGAACTTATCAGAAGGTGAGGTGTAAAAAATTAGTTTCAAGGAGTATATTTTTGAGGAAGCACTTATTAATGTTGTTATTATATTTCTATTGATGGGAATCATTCAATTCATCCTTTAGACAAGGGCAAGAGGAAAAGAAAAAGTCGATAAAGGCTTTACATTGAATTACTACAGGCTAAGCTATAGGAGGAAAATGCTTCGAGGACTAATTGCACTTCCAATCACTTTCATCTTTTACATACCAATTTTACTTCTTTGGGGTTTTTATCCTGAATTTGTTCGGTTAATCGTGGTAGGTGCATTCTGTTTAATATTAGGCTCCATCGCTTATAACTATTTCAAGTGGAAGACGACCGAGAAAGATTTGGTATGAAAATGAAAAAAGTAGTATTGATTTTGATCGTGTTTATAGGTTTAGTTGCTTGTAATGATTCAGAAGAAACATCTACTGACAACCTTGCCCCACCGTATCCAGTTATTACAATAGATGATGTGAAAGTTTCGTATAAAATTGGAACCTATTCTTGGTCTTCCGGATCCAAAACAGTTCATTCTGATTCTGCAGAACCACCTCAATTAAATTGAGGGTATGACGTATTATAAAACTTACCCAAACGCAAAGTTAACTATCCAGTTTGCTGATGAACCTATTATCTTGGAGGGGGGGTCTTTGGGAAGAGGGAATTGATTTCATTATAAGCAAGAATGGTACCTTCGATCTCCAGAGCGAAGCGGGTAAATATATTTATGTGATTTATGCCGGCTGGGATGAGGGTGATGGTACATATGTGATTCCCATTGAAGTTACTAATTAAGGAGAAAATATGCGAAATAGATCTGCAGTAATTATCATTGAAAAAAATAAAATCCTTCTAATCAAACGAACCCGAAATGGATCGGTTTACTATGTTTTCCCGGGTGGTGGAATTGAAAAGGGCGAAACATCTGAAGTGACTGCCAAGCGTGAAGCGTTTGAAGAGCTAGGTGTACAGATAAAAATTAAGGATTTCTTTGCGGTAGCACAGTATAACGGCATGCAGTACTTTTACGTATCTGAAATAATAAGTGGTAAAGTTGGTTCAGGGAAGGGAGATGAATACAAAGATGAATCAAGGAATCGCGGTACATATGAACCAGTATGGATAAACATTAATAAACTATTATCACTAGATGTTAGACCGAGTGCGGTTGCGAAGAAAATAGTAGAAGGTGAATTAGAGTATGAAGGCTTTAATAGGATTTAATAGGATTATTGGTATCTTGGTAATAGGTGTTTTTGGATATTATCTATTCGGGGATTTTAATCCACTATAGAAATTCTTTTTACTTTAGTGGGTTTACAGTTTTTTCTCTTAGGGCTAAAAAATGTCATAAATAAAGAAAAGCATGAGGGTTATTTATATTTAATCACAGGAATATTTGTAGGGATAGGAACTGTTGTATTCGTTTAGTCTCCAAAATGTAATATAGAAAAAGAGGGAAAATTGATGCTTAACATGAAAGAACTTAATACTGTAGGAAAAGTAAATTTTGTAATGGGAATTTCTTTTTTCTTGCTCGGTCTTTATTTATATATTAAAAATTTTGATGGGGACATAATCACTACTAAACAGTACTTATCAATAACTTTTCTATGTATTGGGTTATCACTTTTTATCAGTACTTATTTTTATCAGAAGGATAACATCTAAGGTAAAAAACAAAAGAGGTAGTTGAAACTGACCATGAAGATTCTAGATATAACTAAATTGTTTATGGCAATGTCAGCTGGAATAGTTGCTATTTTATATTTTGTTGGAGTGTCCGATATACCGCTAAACTTTTATATGCCTTTTATGGGAATGTATTTTTTGTTATCTGGAATTGAAAAAATTTTGAAGAAAGTTAAAATTGATGGTTATATCTTCTTTGTAACAGGCCTTATTGTTACAGTAGTGTCAATGTACATTCTCGTTTTTAGATAATTGAAGCATTGATAGAGGTGAAAAGCTGGATATGAAATTTTTTGAAAAAGCGACCATGCTTATAGCAATTATAATGGCAATATTTTTTATCTTATATATCTTGGGTATTTACAGAATGCCAGAAAATGTTATGTTTTCTATTTTGGGCCTGTATTGCTTATTATCAGGCATCAGACAAATCAACAATAAAGAGAAAGTGTGGGGATATATTTATGTTGCTATAGGATTAATTATGTCGCTAGGAACGCTTTGTATTATCTCAACAACATAAAATACATAGTGATATTATAATTAACCTGGTTCATAAGGAAGATAAACCAGCTACATTAATTATTTTTGTTTCTTACTTCAATCGAATAAAGTTTATCCACTATCCACTTAATTAAAATGGTTAATAGGATGTATATTGGAAAAGAATAGATGGATTTCCATGCATATGGCTTATAAATATCCATATAAACCAACAACGGTTCCAGCACGAAGGAAAAAATAAGGGAGAGTATTACAGAAACAATTATGTAATTTTTCCAATTAGGGAAGCGTTGATACAGATACATGAAAATGATGGAAGCCATTATATCCACAAAAATAATACGTGGCCCCCATGGTAATACCATCGCTGGATAATCCCAAAGTGTAAATTCTGCCCCTAGAATATCCAGATACATAATGATTGGTAAAATAATAAAGCCGTATAGAAGGTTTTTTGTGAGCATAGACCGATCTACTAGCTTTAGCCATAGGTAAAAAACCAACAATGTACATGCAAATAATATACACCATTGAATGGAAAAAACAACTTCTTCTATCCAGTACCTTTCCCTTAGGGAACTTAGTTTTTCTTGTACTTCTTTAATTTTTAACATATTGACTGAGGAATAAAACATTATAGTAACTTTCCTTTATTCTTTTTTATTATTTTTTACTAAAATCAAATTTATAAACATGTACAGTGGATTAAATTCTTTTAACCTTCCATTTGGTCAATTTGTCGCTGCATTTTCTCCATTTTTCGTTGCAGTTTTTCCGTTTCTTTGGTCATCTTAACAATTTGTTTATGCAAATCACTTTCTCGTCGGTTTCGAGGTTGCAGATTCACTTTTTCTTGCTTAGCTTGTTCACGTGCTAATGTAGCACCATACATGGCTAATAGACTTGCTATTGTATTCAAAAATAGTGCAATGTATTCTAGTTTTGCCGGAAGATCTTCGTCATCAAAATCATTGTCTATTATTATTCCTTCAATTCGATTAGGCAAAATACTCCCTCTTTTCATTACAGTGTTCTACTCATTGTATTCAGAGTCAGAGCATTTGTCCCAGCGTTAAATAAATTTAGAAAATTGGAACTTTTGGCAGCCTTGTATCGTACAAAAATTAGTAGGAGGTTACTTAAGATGAAAAAATATACGATAATTGCTTTTTTTCTTATTTTGGCGATTCTGATTGTCTTGCCGTTTACCAAGATTGGAAGACCAGATCCAATTGAATTAACTGTTACTACAGAAGATGGTAAAGAATTTCCGATTGAAATGGGTATGTTTTGTGCTGAAAGTTTTCTTTTTAGGCAATGCGAATTTTTAGATGAGAATTCAAATGTTCCACCTAAGCCAGTAACCGTTTCCGTTGTTGAAGTTATTGCGTTTCGCTTTGCAGAAAGTCCAGATAACTTACAACTGCAGCGACAAAATATTGATGGAGACCTTACAGAAGGTAGAGATTATATGGATGATGAAAGGAAAGAAATTATTGTACCAAAGAAAAAAGGAATTCATGTGTACGAAATAAAGGCAGAATGGGGGAAATACGACATGACTGCAATTTATAAATTTTCCATTAAAGTTCAGTAAAAATGTCTCCGAGTTATTATAGGGAGAATGAAAAATACCTTGCAAGAAATTTTAGTGAAGGATATAATAGGAGAAATTATCTTCTACACGAGCCGTTAGTTCAGCGGGAGAATACTTGCTTGACAGGCAAGGGGTCACTGGTTCAAATCCAGTACGGCTCATTAAGAGGAAAGCCACTTTCTTTTATGGAAAGTGGCTTTAGTAGTATTTATTTAGTAGGAACTACCTTCCTTGTGATGCTATAAATCAGCTAACCCCGAGACCAAAATACTTTAAAGCATCCTTAACAGATGTCAATGTTGGAGTGGAATCAAAATGAATGCCTTGTTTGGCTGCGGTTAAGGCTAATTCTGGTCGAAGCCCTGTCAGGATTGTTTCTACTCCTATTAATGACAATACACTCGTAATTCGAAAAATGTATTCTGTAACAATGTTATCTAATTTATGAATTCCTGAGAAATCAATAATCAAATGTTCTATGTCCTGCTTTTGAACATTTTCTGGTACATTCATGAGAATTTGGGTAGCTCTTTCTTCGTCTATAGACCCCATTAAAGGTAGTACAGCAATTTTATCCATAAGTGGCACCAATGTGGAAGAAAGCTTATTTATTTCCTTCAGCATTTCGTTCTGCTTGTTTTCCGTTGTTTTTTTCCCTGTTATATCACGTATATAGCTTTGAATAGCCTTTGTCTTGCCAATTTGCACTGGATGGCAGTAAAGTTCTACTTGAGTTGTTGTTCCATCCTTTTTATAAACGAACTCTTCAATCACATTTGCTGGTTGGTTGTAAGCAGAATCAATTCTGGTTTCGATTGCCGATTTAGATGAATCTCTAAAAATATCAAGTGGATTTTCGCCAATAATTTCTTCTTTGGAAGTTTTAAAAAATTTTTCAGCTGCACGATTAACATAGAGGATTTTTAGTTTTGTGTGGATAATCAACGGTTCTAAAGCATACTCCATTACTTGCTTATAGTCAATATTTGATATATTTTCTTCACTCATCCTGATTCCTCCTTACGTCTAAGCTTAGAATAACGCTACAAATTAAGCAAGAATTCTACTATTTTTTTCTGAATAATGTATTTCAGATAACATATGTAGTATTATATTACTAGATTTATACAATAAAAACGGTACATCACTAGAAAGGCATGATCATCGTGCATCTAACGAGTCAATACAATACTTCACTTGTCCTTCTTTCGATAGTAATTGCAATAATATCTTCCTATACCGCTCTTAGTCTAGCAAACCGACTAATTGTCGCTAAAGGGTACATGCGAAACGTCTGGGTGGTAGCTGGTGCCATTTCACTTGGGTTTGGAATATGGTCCATGCACTTTATTGCAATGCTCGCCTTTCATCTGGAGATACAGGTAACCTACAATCTTATTCTTGTGATTTTATCTATTATTCTAGCGGTAATATCTTGTGGAATTGCTTTTTTTATTGTTAGTAAAGGATTACGGCAAAAAATACATATGAGTATCGGAGCATTTTTTATTGGAACAGGTATTGTTTCCATGCATTATGTTGGAATGGCATCCATGCAAATGAATGCAACGATCGCATACAATTTAGTACTATTACTATTATCATTTTTAATCGCTTTCGGGGCTGCATTTGTAGCTTTATATTTATTATTCTATTTTCAAACCGATTCAAATAAACTAGGTGTCCAAGTGAGAAAAGTCGGAAGTGCGGTCATCATGGGAATAGCAATTGCCGGAATGCATTATACCGGTATGGCAGCCGCTAGCTTCCACTCACAATCGAACCATACGGAACATACCTTTGGGCTTGCCGTTAACAATACTGCAATGGCCTATGGTGTCGGTCTTGGGATGTTTGTTATTCTAGCATTTGTTGTAACTGGAATATACTCAGATAAACGGTTTCAATTAAAGTCATCTGAACTCGAGTTTATCGACAATATGTATCAAACCGTTGTAATGAGTGCTAATGATGCCGTAATGTTGTGTGACGCTCAAGGAATTATTATTGCTTGGAATTCTGGTGCGGAAAAAATTTTTGGATATAAAGCAACGGAAGCTATTGGACAAAATTTACAAATCATCATTCCAGAGGATTACCGAGAAGCACATGAAAAAGGAATGAAGCGCTATATAGAAACAAAAAATACACACGTAATTGGTAAGACAGTAGAATTACAAGGTTTACGAAAAAATGGAAATGTTTTTCCAATCGAATTGTCCATCTCCACTTTTAACAAAGATAAGGAAATATTTTTCAGTGGGATTATACGAGATATATCCGAACGAAAAAAAGCAGAAGAAAAGATTACAGAATTGGTCTACCGTGATCCACTAACCAATTTACCGAATCGTCGTTTTTTAAATAACCATTTAGTGATGTGTATCGAACAGGCTGCAATCAATGATCAACTTTTAGCAGTGATGTTTATTGATCTAGATCGTTTTAAAACAATAAATGATACATTAGGACATGGTGCAGGTGACCGTTTACTTGTAGAAGTCGCCAAACGAATGGAGTCCTGTATTGCAAAAAAAGACATGCTTTCACGTCAAGGTGGAGACGAATACATCTTGGTATTTCCTAACACGACTCACAAAGAAGTAGCAAATGTTGCGAAAAAACTTTTAGAAACACTTAGCCATTCGTTTGTACTAGATAACAACGAATTATTTATCTCAGGCTCCATCGGAATTAGTATGTATCCAGAAGATGGGACAGAAGTTGATGTGTTAATTAAAAATGCAGACACCTCCATGTATCGGGCGAAGGAGCTTGGGAAAAATAATTATCAGTTTTTTACCGCAGATTTAAATAATATTATTGCGGACAAAATGAATCTGGAAATGGGATTGCGCAAAGCGCTAGAGAAAGAAGAATTTGAGTTATACTATCAACCACAAGTTCACGTGAAAACTGGAAAAATAAAAGGAGTAGAGGCACTACTTAGATGGAATCATGAAGAACTTGGTTTAGTTTCTCCAAATGATTTTATTCCACTAGCGGAGGAAACTGGCCTCATTGTCCCAATTGGTAAATGGGTAATGAAAGAAGCATGTAGACAAGCTACTATTTGGCAAGAAGATGGTCATACAAAACTAAGGGTAAGCTTAAATATATCAGCATTGCAATTTCAGCAACCTGATTTTGTGGAAACCGTAGAAGAAATATTAAATACAACGGGATTAGAAGCATGTTATCTAGAATTAGAACTAACCGAGAGTATTGTCCAAAATCCTGTCTATGCTTTACCAATTATGGAAAAATTAAAAGCCATGGGCGTAACTTTGTCACTCGATGATTTTGGTACTGGCTATTCTTCATTAAGCTATTTACGATCTTTTCCACTGGATACGTTAAAAATTGATAAATTATTTATTGATAATATCCATGATCACAAAGACGCAGCTATTGTCAAAACCATTATTAGTATGGCAAATAGTCTGAACCTGAATGTTATAGCAGAAGGTGTCGAAACACCTGATCAGCTAAATTCACTTTACCAATATGAAGGTGATGAGTATCAAGGGTATTTGTTCAGTAAACCTGTATCATCTACAGAGTTCCAAAAATTGATAGAGAAACGTGTAAAAGTATGATGACAGTAGAGAATTTTGTTAAAAAATACAGTAGTTCTATTAAATAGGACTACTGTATTTTTTGGGAGGTAAGAAAGTTTTAATCCTTTCTTACTGCATAAGTGTAACTATGGATTGGCGATAAGCCAGGTTTTCTAATGTAAGGATGTGGATATTTAGTATTATCACTACACTATTGACATTAATTAATTACTAAATTATACTTACTTACAAAAGGTAACTAATAATCGTAGGAGGCAATCCAATATGGAACAGAAATTTTTCCAAGAACCGAGTACATTTGTCGGTAATGTAGAAATAAATGTAACAAATTTAAAAAGCTCATTAGATTTTTACAGAGATGTAATCGGGTTTCAAATACTAGAACAATCAGAAAAGAAAGCTTTACTTACCGCTGACGGTAAAACGGCTCTTTTAACAATTGTACAACCAGAAAATGTAGTGCCAAAACAAGAACGGACAACAGGGTTATACCATTTTGCTATACTTCTACCTAATCGGTTAGAGTTAGCAAAAATTATAAAGCATTTTAGCGAGCTGAACGTTCGTTTAGGAGCTTCCGATCACCTTGTTAGTGAAGCACTTTACTTAAATGATCCAGATGGAAATGGAATTGAAATATATACGGATCGATCTTCATCCACATGGACATGGGTAAACAATGAAGTGAAAATGACCGTAGATCCGTTAGACTTTCAAGATATTATAAAAGAACTAGGGAACGATCGATGGTCTGGACTCCCAGTTAATACAGTAATGGGTCATATACACTTACATGTATCGGAATTAGAAAAGACAGAAGAGTTCTATAGTAAGGGACTCGGCTTCTCGATAGTATGCCGATTTGGCGGACAAGCACTTTTCATTTCTACTGGCGGTTACCATCATCATATTGGTTTAAACACGTGGAATGGAGTAGGTGCCCATGCATCAGCGAAAAATGCGGTTGGGTTACAATCATTTACTTTGGTACTTTCAAGTGAAGATTCTAGAAAAGAAGTGGTTGATCAATTGAAAGGATTAGGGTATGAGGTGAAAGGTAAGGATGGAATTTTTGTTACGAAAGATCCTTCAGGTAATGTGATTCAGTTAACTGTCTAAGGAAAGTAATAATAGGCGCAACTCTCCTTGTGATGGTTGTGTCTTTTTTTTATGCAAAAAAATACTAGTATATCCAGTAGCCATAAACAGTAGCAAACACCAAACTTCTACAATTTAACTACTTTAATACTAAACTTTTGTTAGAATATAAACAGTGAAACAGGAAAGGCCACTTTTAGAAACCCTCTATATTTTTTAGAAGACAGGAGAATATAATGAAAAAACCAAAAAAACAGGTGGGGTTAAAACCATTCATTTCACTAGTTCTATCAACGAATATACCAAAAATGGCTCTTACCTTTGGTTTAATAGGCAGCGTTATTACTATGCTGGTGGGGCTTTCTATACCATTACTTACAAAAGAATTAGTAGATGGTTTTTCAATAGAAGCTTTGAGCACTACACTAATTATTGTTATTTTTGTGGTATTTATTTTACAAGCAGTGGTAGATGGGATATCAACGTATTTATTAGCTGTTGTAGGGCAAAAAATTGTTGCTAGATTGCGTGAAATGATGTGGTTTAAACTTATCCGGTTACCAGTTAGTTATTTTGACAAACATGCTAGTGGAGAATCTGTAAGTCGAGTTGTAAATGACACTGGAATTGTAAAAAATTTAATCTCACAGCACTTCCCTCAGTTTATTACTGGACTGATCACAATTATTGGAGCACTGGTTATTTTACTAATTATGGACTGGAAGATGACTTTATTAATGTTAATCGCAGTACCGGTTACTTTCGCCATTATGATGCCACTTGGAAGTAAAATGGCAAAGATCTCTAAGGGTCTACAGGATGAAACCGCAACGTTTACAGGAGAAATACAACAAACCTTGAGTGAAGTGCGTCTGATGAAATCTTCAACAGCTGAAGCGGTTGAAGAAATTAAGGGAATAAAAGGTATTAAGAAAATGTATAATTATGGTTTAAAAGAAGCCCGGATTTTTGCGCTTATTGGTCCTTTCATGTATACCGTAATGATGCTCGTTATTGTTGTTATCATTGGTTATGGTGGAATACGCGTTGCTGAAGGGTCGATGACAACAGGTTCACTTGTTGCTTTTCTATTATACCTATTTCAAATCATATATCCAGTTACTTCATTTGCAATGTTTTTTACCGAATTGCAAAAAGGAAAAGGCGCCACAGAACGAATTATTGGTATCCTGGAAGTACCAGAGGAAACTGGTCGGGATGGTTTGGAGAAAGATATTTCAAATCAGCCAATTCATGTTTCTGGTGTTTCATTTGCCTATGATGATGAGATGATTATTAAGAACATTTCATTTGATGCTCGTCCTGGTGAAAAGATTGCTTTTGCAGGACCCAGTGGCGGTGGTAAAACCACATTGTTTGGCTTGATTGAAAGATATTATGAATTAACAGAAGGAAAAATATACATCGGAGATACTTCTATACATGAGTTATCATTAAATTCCTGGCGCAAGCAAATTGGATATGTCTCTCAAGAAAGTGCGATGATGGCTGGAACAATTCGGGAAAATTTAACATACGGTTTAAATGATGCTGATACTATACAAGAAAGCCGATTATGGGAAGTAACTAAAATGGCATATGCGGATCAGTTTATTAAGGAGTTTCCAGAGGGATTTGATACAAAGGTTGGAGAGCGCGGTGTGAAACTCTCAGGTGGGCAAAGGCAGCGAATCAACATTGCGCGTGCATTTCTGAGAGATCCGAAAATTTTAATGCTTGATGAAGCTACTGCAAGCCTAGACAGCCAATCGGAGCATGCGGTCCAAGAAGCATTGACTCGATTGATGGAAGGACGTACCACTTTTTTGATTGCACACAGGTTATCTACCATTGTGGATGCTGATAAAATTATTTTTATTGAAAAGGGAGAAGTCACTGGAATTGGAACGCATAAAGAGTTAACGAAAACCCATTCATTGTATCGTGAATTTGCAGATCAGCAGTTGACTTGACGTAATAGATTAAACTACATCAGTATCTAGTTATGCCTGCACTCAAATTTTGAGTGCAGGCACTATTTATAACAACTTAAACTTCTTTAACAACCGTCCCCGAAATCCGATCGTGTGGAAGTACTGCCCCATCTTTCATTTCGAATTCATTACGCTTTCGTATGTAATCAAGTGAACTCAATGTATCGCGATATGCCATCCGTTTGAGAAGCTGATTACAAGTCGGTTTTGAACCATCTTCATTTTCCAACAAGAGCCCCAGCTGTCTATAACCAATTGTTTGTCCGTTTTTACTTAATTGTGCATATTCTAATGCCCACAATACGACAGTTGGCGTTAGTAATGCGTGTATTGCTTCACTCTTGATTTTTTTACGCAACAAACGCTCAACACCAGCAGTTACTACCGCAGAAATTGCCACGTCAATCCCAAATGCTTTGATTCTTTTTTTTGTAATGGATTCCATTTACGTTCCTCCTCAGATTACTTCTTACCTGTTATACGAAAAGAAGTCAATTAAGTTTCATCTATGAATTAGAGTATGCCGTGGTAAAATCTATTTTATTGCGGAAGGCATCGACTGAAAAATTATGAGAAAATGAAAGTGAATTTCAACGTATTTACATGCATATTCGCGTTGATTCAATTGCTATGCTTTATACTTGTTTTTTCTAAAATATGTGTCGGATTTACTAGAAATATAGATTTCCTATACCCCTTGCTATCACTCGGCTAAGCGCACTGTGCCGCGTTTCCCAAAATCAGAATAATTTTATTTATTTAATCATATATGATATGCTTTTAAGCGTGCTTAATTACCTAGTTTGTTTTAAGGAATTTCTTTGTGAATTTTTTAGAATGGATTATTTAGTAGTAGTGCTTCACGTTTTATAGGAGGTGAAACTGTGGAATTTGCATTATCTACACCAACGTTGTGCTGGTTACTTATACCTATGCCAATGTTGATTTTACTATCAATTATCACGTATTTTACAGAGAGAGAGGCGAAGAATTAGAAAATGGATATTAGTTTACCAACGTTAACATCAATCATTATTTATTTAGTAGGAATGCTTGTTATTGGTATCGTTGCCGCTAAGATGACAAGTAATTTATCAGATTATGTATTAGGTGGAAGACGCCTAGGAGCAGGAGTGGCAGCTTTAAGTGCAGGTTCCTCGGATATGAGTGGATGGCTCATGCTAGGCTTACCAGGAGCAATGTATGCAAGCGGAATGGGTGGTATGTGGATCGCCATTGGACTTGCAACGGGTGCTTACCTAAATTGGCAATTTGTTGCCAAACCTCTTCGTGTGTACACAGAGAAAGCCAATGATTCGATAACTGTCCCAGATTTCTTTGAAAACAGATTCCGAGATAGTTCAAAATCACTTCGAGTTATTTCCGCAATCGTCATTCTAATTTTCTTTACATTCTATACATCATCCAGTCTTGTAGGAGGAGCAATTCTTTTAGAAAGCTCATTTGGTATGGATTATAGACTTGCATTGTGGGTTGGAGCAGGTGTTATCCTATCGTATACGTTTTTCGGTGGATTTTTGGCCGCAAGTTGGACAGATTTCATTCAAGGAATCTTAATGTTTCTCGCTCTCATAATCGTTCCTATAGTTGCAATCTATGAACTTGGAGGCTGGAATGAAACGTTAGATGTGGTTGGGAGTATTGATCCATCCTATCTCAATATTTATTCTGGCGCGACGATCATTAGTATTATCTCCTTATTAGCATGGGGATTAGGCTATTTTGGCCAACCACACATCATTGTTCGATTCATGGGAATAAAATCAACAAAAGAAATTCCAAAGGCCCGTTTAATTGGGATGGTATGGATGATCGTTTCCTTATTTGGGGCAATATTTGTCGGTTTCTCAGGGATTGCTTACTTTGCAGACTCTCCTTTAGAGAATTCCGAAACCGTATTTATCATGTTTTCACAAGTATTATTTAATCCATGGGTAGCTGGATTCTTACTTGCAGCAATTCTTTCGGCAATTATGAGTACAGTTGACTCACAATTACTCGTATCATCAAGTGCGTTAGCACAAGACTTTTATAAAGCAATCTTTAGAAAAAATGCAAGCCAGAAAGAAGAATTGCTTGTTGGAAGAATTACAGTAATTGTTATTGCAGTTATCGCTATCTTCTTAGGTTATGACAGTGATAGTAAAGTATTAGAGCTTGTAAGCTATGCATGGGGTGGATTTGGTGCCGCATTTGGACCAGTTATCATTCTGAGTTTGTTCTGGAAACGAATGACAAGATTTGGAGCGTTAGCTGGAATTATTGTTGGTGCTTTAACCGTTATTATTTGGAAGCCACTAACTGGCGGAATCTTTGACTTGTACGAACTAGCACCAGGATTCGTATTTGCAACATTAGCGATTATCATCGTTAGTCTTATTGACAAGGCACCATCAAAAGAAATCCAAGATGAATTTGAAGACTATAAATCAACATTAAAACAGTCATAATGAATGTAGTTCCCGAATAATGGACTTTTTAAAAAGTCGTTATTCGGGAATTTTTTGCACTGATAGAAGTTTAAATCTATGGATGGGTGCTATGATGAAATTGAAATGTTTGTAGATTTAATTGTTGGGAGGGATAATTATTAAATACTTTTTAATAAGTCTAACAGTGCTTTTACTTTTATTAAGTGCCTGTTCTGAAAAAGAAAAGGTTATCAAAATAGAAGATAATGACAAAGCAGCTATGTTATTTATTCAAAAAGTGGAGGGTAATTCATCATCTGAAGAAATGACTAAAATAGTAAAAAACAAGCAAAAAATTGATAAATTATTTTCCATGATTGAAGGGATAAAGGTTAAAGAGACAAGTAATGAGTATGCTTTTAAGCAAATGAAATCAATGACTACATATGTGTTTGTATTTTCTGAAGACAAGGAAATAGAATCAGGTAAGAAAGCTCCATATGCTTTTTACGCTTTAGAAGATGGTTCTTTTATATTTTCTTATAGTGATTTTGGTGTTCATACCGAGCCGTTCATTACCATTGAAAAGCATAAGCAATTACTAAAGGAAATAAAACGAGTATTAGAAATTGAATTTTAAAAGTGTCATAGTATTAGCCTAGTCGATGATGTCATACCATCGATCAAGCTTATGCTATGGCTTAAGATTTGACATTGCGAACATCTATTCATTTGATGGAATGCTAATGTCATCGCCGTTGGATTTGAATGCTGGTAACTGGGTTTATTCGGTCGTTTCTACACTAACCTTTAACAATCTATGGGACCCTTTTCAGGTTCAAAACCATGAAATATCTCTAACATATCAAAAAATTTTAATCGCAATTGGATATTTATGTTAATATTAATTAGAAGATTAAGAAATTTGCACAAAAAGCCTTGTAGAAAATAAATTGATTATTTTCATGGAGGGATATGATGAAGCGTGTAGTAACTTTGCTTATTGTATTTTGTCTGATTTTGATCGGCTGTGCCAAGGAAAAGGAAATGTATAAAGCAGATGAATGGGAAGAAAGTGCGAAACTTGTTAGAGAAGTGGTAGTTACAGATGCTGGGGATAAAGGTAACTTTGTATTTCGTATAGGTAATAACGGAAAATTAGGTTTTGGTGAATATGGACCATTTATTGAAAATCAAACACAAAAGTATATGTGGTTTTTTTGGGGGGAGAAGGACATCTTAACTGAGCCTTTTAAGGTAGTTGGTATAAGCAAAGAAACTGGTGAACGTATCACTGTTATTGATTTACCAACCAATCAATCCCTTTCACCACATTTAGGTGCTGATCATCATATTCCTTCTTCCATTTCATTACCGACCTCAGGACTATGGAAGTTAGAGGCATATTTTGGTGAAAAATTGTTTGGGAAGGTAATAGTTGATGTTGAGGAAAAGTAGAGCAGTGCTATATCGAAATGGTGGAAATGGAGTTAACGACAAGTAATGAAAATAATTATTTTTATTTTTCTTTCTCTATTCATTGTGTCCTTAGCTTTTGTATCTATCACCGGTAACTTTCCCTATTCAAGTCATGGAAACCCAAGCGCTAGTGAGATCCTAGATGGAATCCCAGATGCTGATATTCTTAAATTTAATGGGATAATTTTTTCAAATAGATCCGAATCTGTAGGTGAATCAGAAAAAGGCGAACTAATCGGTGAAATAAAGAACCAAACCACAAAGACATGGTGGTTTTGGGACCTTTATGCAACGAAAATTCCAGAAGGCACCAAGGTCTACAGGGTGAAGGGAGACAAAAAAAGAGATGCTACTTTATCGGTGTTAGTAGAAATTGACAATAGATTTATAAAGTACCGCGCTTTGATAGAGGGATAATCAGAAGGAGACTGTTATGATACGTGATTATATTTCAGAAGATAAAGATGAACTACAAAAATTAACAAACAATATAGACACTGGATATGAAATAGATGATCTAAACGATATCCAAGCGAATGCTGTTAAATTCATCGTTTTTGACGAGGAAGATATAAAAGGTTTTTCTTACGTTACACTTTCAACAAATGGTAATGGTGAACAAGAAGCACAAATTAGCTTGTATGTTGAGCGACAGTCAAGACTAAATGGAATTGGAACAGCTTTGTATCAAGAAATGGAAGACTATTTAAATGGTAAAAAGCCGGATTATATTAGTGCTTACACACGAGTAGATATAGAGAACCCGCAGCTATTTTGCGAGAAGGTCGGATTTCATAAATGGTGGGGGTCACCGGAGTTATTTTTTTACGGTGATAAATTTCCAGATGTAGATCTTGATTTTGTGAAATATGAAGAAAAATTTTTTGACCAATATGTAAAAGTTGTTCAAGATGCGTACTATGAAATTAACAGATCTAACGATATAAAACCTTACTTGCCCTCAGAAAAAAGTGTTTTAAAGTATCAATTATCAAATAAAGAAAAGGTTTATTTAGCATTGGATGATGATCAGATTGTCGCATCGGTAACGGTTGGTGAGGGCACTGTCGATAATTTAATGGTCTCGCCAGCTTACCGAGGAAATGGGTATGGTAAACAAGCTCTTCAATTCGGTATAAATAAGATGATCGATCAGGGTTATGAAAAAATACGGATTTGTTATATGGAGAACAATACAACTGTAGAAAAGCTGTACTTTTCACTTGGTTTTAAGCCACTACAGAATACCCATGTTTATCGGAAGTTTATTAATAATTAGGAGGATATTATGACAGAAGATTTCTATTGTGATGAAGTACTGAGTGGTAAAACACAAGTTAAAAAAGTAGTGGAGACTGAAAATGTTTTAGCTTACTATCACACCAAACCTTTTTACCCAATCCATATCGTGGCCTTTCCAAAGAAGCATATTTCATCTTTATTATCTTTAGAAGAGGAAGATAATGAAATAGTGCTAGAACTGTTAGATGTCATTAAAAAGGTCGCTGCTAACGTGACGAAGGAACACGGAGCGTGTAGAGTTATTACGAATATGGGTGATTATCAAGATTCTAAGCATCTCCATTGGCATATTGTATTTGGAAAACCGTTAAAGTAGGTTGTGTTGAACTTTGATTTTATTGTGAGAGGGGGGATATTTGTTTTTTATTCAAATGTCAGATTTTATCCGGTTTTAGAAAGTCTGGTTATAGCCTTTCAGATTTCTGGAAAAACCGAAGCGATTAGAAGCCGTGAAACAAAGCAACTAATAAAAGATTGTTTGGAATAGGTTATAATTTATATGGAAAGTTAATTTACATAAATTAGGAGCGGAAAATGGAAGCATACACTATTTCTCATGATAGAAATAAAAATATAAAATCTCTCATTATATATCTACTTATATTTTATCTCGTATGGACATTAAAGGAGCTATGGTTAATAGATTTTATTCTAACTTTCGATGAACGAACCTCAGCTATTTTATCTGCAATTATAAAAGTTCTAGTATGGATTATCTCACCTTGGTTATACATAAAATACTACTTACATTCCAATCCGGTAAATTATTTAAAATTGAATTCCAACGTAAAGATAGGTTTATTTTGGGGAATATTTCTTTCCTTTCTTCTCGGAATATATTTTTGGTTTAAAATCTATGTGCTAAACAATCAAGTATTTGATTTTTCCTTATCCATACATAGTTTTCTTAATACTTTTCTATTAGTAGGAATTACGGAGGAAATTGTATTTCGTGGTTTCATACTCCAAATGATCATGAAAAAAATCACCTTTTGGAAAGCTAATCTCATTACAGCAATACTATTTTTATGGATACATTACCCTATATGGATTTATAGTGGTACATTTTTTGACCTCTGGGGACAACTGTACGTTTTTGTTATCGGATTACTATTTGGATATTTATTTTACAAAACTGGTTCACTGTGGACAGTAGTCATTATACATTCTTTTCATAATTTCTTTCTTATAATTATGTAGAAGAATTGCTTACAAGATATTTTTTCTATTAATTTAACGACGTTTGAAACCTTTTGTCAAAATATACGTACTATTATAAACGCTTAACGTATTAGGAGGTACGAACTTATGAAAAAACACATAATGTTTATTCTGCTTATAAGC
Source organism: Virgibacillus sp. GM2-2 (assembly GCF_055329585.1). NCBI lineage: Bacteria > Bacillati > Bacillota > Bacilli > Caryophanales > Bacillaceae > Virgibacillus > Virgibacillus sp. GM2-2. The sequence goes on from NZ_JBUZWC010000009.1 coordinate 123,758, forward strand.
ATTTCAGTTCTTCTTATTAGTTGTACGAATGAACAAACAAAACCGAACCCTGAACCTAAATCACCCAACCCAGATCCATTCACATTCACTTATGAAGGACAAGAATTTACGATCGTGAATTATTTTGATGAAACACTCGTTTACATAGAAAAAGCTAAAAAACAACCAGACAAACAGGAAGAAATCTATGTCGAAGAAGTAATGGATCCTATTCGATTAGATGTCTTTGGGGAACGTCGTGGGCTTTGGCTTGAGGATTACTACAATGCTCCGATTAATCTAGATAAGTTGGCTAATTCAGTTGCAGCATTAGAACAAAAGGAATCAAAGATGAACAATTGGATTAAGGAAGCTTTCAAGGATTCAGTTGAAATCTTGCCAGGTGGCAATAAAACAATACATGTTATGCCATCAAATCCTGAAGAAGATACCATGATGAGCGGCTTGAATTTTGTGACTGGTATGGCACCGAATATGGACTCTATTATACTGGAAGTGCATCCTTCCTTTAAGGAAAAAGATTTAAAATATACCGTTGCACACGAGTATCATCATACGATTTATTTTGAAAAAAATGGCGGTATTCAAGAACGTACACTTCTAGAAGATATCATGATTGAAGGGAAAGCAGATACATTTGCTCAGCTTGTTTATCCGAAGGTGGAGGCACCATGGACAAAGCCATTACCAGCAAAATTTGAAAATAAAGTATGGTCAATTTTAAAGGAAAATAAAGGTTCATATAATTATGCCCTTATGGATGATTTTTTCTACGGTAACTTAGGTAAAGGGATTCCAAAGTGGTCGAATTATAAATTGAGTAATAAGATTATGAAGAGCTTCCTAATAGAAAACCCTAATGTTTCAATTGAAAAATGGACCAGTATGTCAGCTAATGAGATCTTGAGTAAAAGTGAGTACGGAGAGAAGATTGTGGCTAATAATTAAGGCGGTTGGAAAGAAAAAATACATTTAGCTTGAGATTAGAACGTATTCAATCAATTCAGTACCTAAAGCAGTTTTAACAAAGGAGAAATAATAATGATTTTGGAATTAAATAGTCGTGATTTTTATAAGTGTTCCAGTTTGGTAAATAAGAATGGGCAAATGGAAGTGAAAGCTGTAATTGAAGGGATTAATCCAGGTCGCATATTTGTAGATGACTCTGACTCTCCAAAAACTGGACTCATTTGGCTCGGAAGTAACAATGGATTTTTCTTCATCGGAAACGAGAAAAATCAGGAATTTACTAACGAGATTAGTAGTTTTATTGACAGCGTAATTGCACCGGAAGCAATGAAGCTAGGACTTAATTGGTTCGAGGGAATCGGTAACCATCCTAGTTGGAATACAGTAATTGAAGACACATTAAAACACAAAGATTTAGGTAGTTGGAATCAGAAAGTATATACGATTCAGGATAAGGATTATAAAGCTGATTGTGAACCAACAATCGAAGAAGATTACTCCGTCCACAGAATCAACAGTGAAATTTGTAACAATAGCAAAATACAAAACATCGATTTTTTGCGAAATAAGATAAAAGAATTTTGGTCATCACCAGATAAATTCTATGATCATGGGATTGGTTACTGTATCCAACATAAAGGTGAGATTGTAAGCGTCTGTTTCTCCGGATTTGTCGTTGATAATGTGCACTGTATAGATATCGAAACACTCAAGAATCATCAAGGGAAAAAGCTAGCCAAGAAAGTAACACATCACTTTGCGAGGGAATGTTTGGCGAAAGGATCTGTCCCGTACTGGGATTGTATGGAGAAAAACAAACCTTCTGTTGCAGTTGCGGAAAGTATTGGTTTTAAGAATGTATTTAATTATGTGGGATATGATTATGAATTATAGTAGGTACTAGTTTTGTGAAAAAGGGACTTGAAACAAGGACTGTTTATGGACAATAACCAATTAGGGGACATGAAAAATGTACATAAAAATATTTAATGAAATTGTTAGTATTTTACATAACGATTATGCTGGTTGTTTTGATAAAAGAGGATGGGATAATCCTGAATTTTACCGTAAAGAGATTAGTGAAATGAAACAACCGAATGATGAAAGATTTGTGGAAATCGTCCAAGATTATTTATTGGATTTTCGAGACCTACATATGAAATTTAAACATGCTGCTCAATTAAATCAAAGTTCGAAAGATGTTGGATTTGAGGTTAGAAGGTACAAAGATTTCCTATATATTGTATCGTGTGATAAAGAAAATCGTGTGAAGCCAGGCTACGTTATTTCAGCGCTAGATGGGGTAAGTATTTCTGAATTAGTAAGCGTTCACAAAAGACAATTAATGGAAAATGAAGCAGAGAGGGAGAATTGGAGTTCAATTCTCCCAAGATATAAAACCGCAACAGTTCAAGGTGATTATGGAACAACGTTTATTTTGGAGCTTAGTAACCATGAGAAAAATAGCTATCATCCTGAATATACTTTAAAAGAAATGACAGAGGATACAATTTTATTAACGCTAACAGATTTTATGAATCACAATGCTATTTCAAATTTAATAAATGAAAATGAATCTTTACTTTCAACATGTAAAAATTTGATTATTGATGTTCGTGTGAACAAAGGTGGGAGCGATCTAGCCTATTTCGACTTACTTCCATTTCTATTTGATGGAAAAGAAATAGATCTGACTAGTTTTAATGAGGGAACGATGTTAACGAATTGTACAACTCGAAATGTGGAACTTAGAACGCAACTATTAAAGGGAGTATTAGGTTCAATTGATGATGAGAAGACAAGAAATCAACTAAATTCGCTTATAAAATCCTTGGAAGGTAACAAAGGTAAAGGCTTTGTTGAGCTTAATTCTGCGGAAATGAATGAGGATTTGGTGTTAAAAACGAAGCCCGGTCCTGAAAATGTTATTCTATTAACAGATGTATATTGTGGAAGCTCTGGTGACTCGTTTGTTGAGATTTGTATAAACTCTTCCAAAGTCACAGTAATTGGAAGACCGACGCTCGGACTAAACGACTACGCTAATATCGCCATTATGGAATGGGAGAATAAATTTGACCTTTTGTATCCTACGTCGAAACTTTCAATCGTTGATGAAGGTATGGGGATGAGCGGAGTAGGAATCCAACCAGATATATACATTCCGTGGACACCAAATCATATAGAAGAAGACTTGGATCTTAGAAAAGCGTTTGAGTTAATGGAAGTAAACACACTGTATTAAGTGATGGCTATTTACTATAACTGTAGCCATGGAAAAGGAGAACAATTATGCTTAGGGTAACACTATCAGCTATAACCTTACCAGTAGTCATCATCCATCTTTTCGTTTTATATTTTTGGATGTTTGATTGGGAGCAACTGGTGACGCGTCTTGGATTAGTAAGTTGGATTGGTTCTATATTAGTTGGGATGTTAATTTATTCTGCTTACCACATTTATTTTAAGTCTGATCATCTTATTAGTAAAAGAGTTATATTCGTATCGACATTGATGACTATAAGCTTAGGAGTTATTGCCTTGGCAGTATGGTTTATTACGAGTTCAATGCCTTAAAAAATGAAAAACTAGTGTTATGGAAAGTTATTGGGGAGATATGGGAAGCTTTCGTTCCATTAAACTATAAAACAAATTTATTAGGAATAATAATTGTAATGCCAATCACAATAGCCATTTCTTTTATCTTTTCGACATTGTTATTTAGTTACATAAAGAATTCCAATTAGCCTCATCGAGGTATTTTATTCGATGAGATTAGGCTGTTCTATAGGAGGAACTGCAATGAACCGAGTATCTATTACTTTATTAGTTTTCGTATTAATCATTTCTGGATGTGCTTTAACTAAAAGTAGTATGCCGGAAGAAAAACCAGATGACTTTGATTTTAAGGTTCAGTTTGGTGTACAAAGTAAGAATGAAATAAATACATATAAGGATACCGTGACTAAGGATTTGATAATGAATGGAACTGCTACCGCGAACATAACACTTACGCAAGAGGAAATGGCTAAAATCTATCAGAAAATGAAAGAGATTAACGTTATGGAAAAAAAGGATTTTGTGCCCAATTCAAATTGTTCAACGCAACCATCTAAAGAAGATAAATGGAAAATAACTGTGAATCGAGAAACGATAGAACATCATTACATTTCCAGTAAATATTGTTTAAAAACAAATGATGCTGAAGATTTTATTGAATTGAGACAGTTGATATTCGACATTGTGAAAAAGAAGGAAGATTACAAAAAGCTGCCAGATCCGGATGGTGCATATGCTTTAAGGTAAAGTATATGAAGTAAAAAGAAACAAGCGAATTGTTTTGTGTTTTACAAAAGGGTGTGAATAATAATTGGTGAAACAAGAAAACGAAGAAGTATTAACAGGAGGCAATGTCTCCAACGTTTACAGGTTGGGAGATACTGTTCGTCGTGAATTGAAGTCAGATAGTTTTAATGTGCATAAGTTGCTTAAGCATTTGGAGAGCAAGGGTTTCAATCATGCACCGAAGTTTTTAGGTATTGATGAAAATGGAAGAGAGATATTGTCCTATCTAGAAGGTGAAGCAGGTAATTATCCTTTAAAAAGGTATATGTGGTCTGACGAAGCTTTGATGGATATAGCAAAAATGCTACGCCTTTATCATGATAGTGTAGGTGATTTTTCTTTTGATGAAAGCTGGCAACCTATTGATAACACTCCGAAGCAATATGAGGTTCTATGTCACAATGATTTTGCAATATACAATATTATTTTCAACCATGAAAGATTAACGGGTATTATTGATTTTGATGTAGCTGGGCCTGGTCCAAGAATTTGGGACATAGCTTATAGTCTTTATACTTGCGTTCCTCTTAGTAGATTTTATCTTACCGAAACAGGTGAGAAAGTTTATTATAATTCATTGCAGGATGCTGATCGTATAAGACAAAGAATTAGATTGTATTTTGAATCGTACGGTGAGGAGGTAGAAGAAAGTTTATTGAATATGGTAGTTCTTCGTTTAGAAGGCTTATGTAAAACAATCAATAGAAAAGCTAGTGAAGGAGACATCGCTTTCCAGAAAATGATAGAAGAAGGGCACCTTGAACATTATCAAGACGATATTAAATTTATTCGTGAATATGGAAAGGAGTGGGTTTAAGTCTTGGTAGACATAAATATATACAATTATCTTGGTACATTTAATTTACACTTAAATTAAACTATCCTAATCACAAAAATCCAATTTTTAGGAGGGATTTTGATTGCATTGGTTAAAATTTTTTCTTGCATGGGTTGTTGGTACAATAATTGCGGCGCTAACAATGAGCTTATGGTTAGGGCAGGGAATAGACTGGAAACAAGTAATCATTTCTATTGTTGGTGGTTTAGGGGGAATACTTATTGTAGCAGGGGTTAGGAAGTTTAAAAAAGAATAAAATATGCTAACGCAATAAATCCTCGTCTTCTACAGTAATATCATTCATATCCACAAATTCAATCGCTACTTGAGTCTGTAAATATCAACAACTCAAGCAATACTTTATAGGATTTTTATCTACAGCAAGCTACATTTAATCCATACTAATGAAAGAGGTGAGTGTAATGTTCGACATGATTAAGGTAGGAAAACAGATTGCACAGTTAAGAAAGGAAAAAAAGATTACCCAGATGGTTCTTGCAGATCGATTAGGTGTTAGCTTTCAGGCAATTAGTAACTGGGAACGGGGCCAAACGATGCCAGATATCTCAAAACTACCTGAGCTTGCAAGTATATTTGAAGTAAGTATCGACGATATACTAATAGACAGTAAAGGTACACAATTAGTCAAAAATTTGGTTGAAAATGAGGAGCAGACGGAAGCTCAGCCAGTCGATAAGGAAGAATTTATAAATGTGGCACCTATTCTTCATATAGATCAAGCTGATAAGCTGTATGAAAATATTCAAGATGAGCTCTCGACAAATGAATTAGCTTCTATAGCACCCTATATTAATCAGAGCTTAATTGATGAACTAGCTAGGAAAGAATTTGATTCAAATGGTTTTAAGGGTATATCCAGAATTGCACCTTATATGAGTCAGGAAGTTCTTGATGCATGTGCAAAAACGGGCTGTGAGTTAAATGGTTTACAGACATTAACAATTATAGCTCCATATATCAGCCAAGAAATAATTGATACATGTGCCGAGGCAGAATTTGAAACAAATGGATTAGCAGGATTTTCAGCTATGGCACCATTCATTAGCCAAAAAGTGATAGATGTAACAGCTAAGAAGGAACTAGCGTTAAATGGTTTTGGTAATATAACCCCAATCGCCCCATTTATTAGTCAAGAAATTATTGACGAAGGCGCAAAAGTTGTATTTGAATCAGACGGCTTGTCAGCTTTAACATCGATGGCGAGTTTTATTAGCGAAGATATTTTACAGGAATGTGCTAGAAATAGCTATGATATAAATGGTGTTAATTCAATTGTTTCGATTGCTCCATTCCTGAAAAAAGAGCTACTGAATGAACTTGCATTAGATGCTATTTCTAAAAAAGGGATTACTGAAATTGTTCCGATTGCACCTTTTATTGATAATACTTTGGTAAAATAATAACTAAATACTTAATTTTAGAAAAAATAAACGCTTTGGCTGAATCCAAGGCGTTTCTATTTATAGAAATTTGCCAGGGGGAGCGCAAATGTTTTGGTTAAAATTTATATTTATTTCACTAATTGTATGGGGACTTATTTTAGTATTTAAGCTTATACTGAGAAAGACTTTTAGAATAGAAAAGGTAGAGAAAGAGCTTTTTTCGTATAATTATATAAACGATTCACACCGGAAAATTGATAAGCTTTTGAGAACCGTCTCAACAATTGCTGCTTTATTTTTTCTTTATATGGTGATTTTTCAAGAATTTTCTTTTGTTTTCTTTGCAGTTACATTAATCAGTTTCAGTATTTTGGAGTATGGAGTAAGGGCTTATTTTGAATGGAAATATACACAAAACCCAAAACAAGCAATTTTAACAATGAGCGAAGTTATTGTAATAGTAGCTTCTATTATTATTGTAATTAGATTAGATTTGCTTAGTTTAGGATTATAAATGAAAACCCTCTTAAATAGAGTAGTTGTACGGATGCGTTTTTTCAGAGATATTGTCCAATAAAATGAATCGGAGGAACTAATAGTGCATCCAATAACAGTTATACAAATTACAATTTCGGTTGCTCTAATTATAATTATTTTTTCGATCACATTGTTGTTACTAAAGAAATTCAGGAAGATAAACCTGATAATCGTTTCTTCAATAACTACCTTACTACTTTCATTTTTAATAATTCGTCCGGTCTGGATTGACTATCATGTGTCAAAAAAGGTGGTTCATCTAAATCAATATCTAGAGAAAAAGTATCCTAATCAAAAATGGGAAATAAGACAAAAAGAAGGCAGACAATATAACCCTTATCACCTAGAAGTCACTTTTGAAAATGAAAAGGGTTGGACTTATACTTATTCAGTTGCAGATGAAAAGAATATTTGCCAAAACGTCTGGACTCCACCAGGAGATGAATTACCTAGAGAAGGAAAACATTATGAGAGCGAGCATTGCAAATAGCACCATTTCATGGTCACTGCGGATCATTCATAAATATTTATATCAAAAGAAATGCGAGCACCTTTCTATTGAAATGGTGCGTTTTTTACACTGGTAGAAAAGTATAAGTTTTATGGATATCAGTATAAGGGCAACTAAGGCTTTCGCCATTAAAGCTTGGCGATAAGCCAAGTTTTCTAATGTGAAAAAATTATAAAATTTCTTATGTTGCACTAGCAACCGACAATTTTAAGATAGACGTTTAGAATAATATACAAAGGGAAACCAAGAACACATAGAGGACAAACTACATAGAAAGGGGGTGAAGCAGTGCAGGTTAGACTGTTTTTACTGGCGTGTATTATGCTGGTGGCAGTTTTGTTCATTCCGAGTCAAGTTTTTGCTGGAAGTGGTTTACTTAATGTTGTTGGTGATGTCCAAGATGATGTTTCGCAAGTCACAGAAAGTTTGGATGGAAAAGATTCATCCAAGGAGAAATATTCCAAAGAACACAAAGGTAATAAACAACAACAGAAAGTCGAAAAAAGTAACCTTTCCTTATCTGGAGTTGTTTCAGATAGTGTAGATACCGTGAGTCAAACTGTCAATGGTGTTACCAAAGAAGTTACTGATGTAACAGAGGAAGTTGGTGATGTAACCAAAGAAGTAACAAACGAGGTTACAGAAGTGACGGAATCTGTGGAAAATGTAACAAATGGGGCAACAAGCGGTGTTACTGAGGTCACAGAAGAAATCGGTGATGTAACTGAGAACGTAACTGACGAGGTTACTGAGGTAACAAAGGAAGTCAGTAACGTAACGGAGGAAGTAACAAAGGAAGTTACCCAAACGACTGAGGAAGTCACGAACACTAAAGATGAAGTAGAGATAAATGTTGATGCAAATATTGAAACTTCAGTTCAAGATACAGAACCGACTATCCAGGTGGATATGGATGAAGAAGTAAGTGTTGAAGAAAAAGATGAAAGCATTAGTGAAAATGATAAAACGAAGTCTAATTTTTCTACTACTTCAACTAGTGATGTTAAAAAAGAAAATTTAGCAGAGTTATTCCGAGAGGATTCTTCATCTAGTGTAGATATTAAAACGGATAATAAAGCTAATCTAAAAAATACATCTAAGGATCAGGGTAAGCAAGAACTTTATAATCAGTTCAAGCAACCAAAGCAAGATTCAAATAAGGATGAACAAAACAAATCACCTGATTCGATTGCTGTTATTCCACCATCAACACAAACTATTGGATCGAGTAACTCATCCCAGAGTGGAAGTAGTCAAAGTGGAAATACCTTTAATTCCATTTATGCACTAACAGCCGTGGATCAGGAAATGAATAAGTTACTTGAAAGTCCAACGGTTTCATTTGCTAAATTCATAGGAAGCCAATGGGATAATGCACCGCCTTCACCACCACCAAAAAAAGCTTCTTCTTTCTCAAACCAACAATTAATTATCTAAATAAATGAGAAGAAGGAGCGAGTTAAATAATGAATTTTAATGCTAAAATAGTTAAGTCTATAGTTTTGACAGGTGCAGTTTCTGCGAGTGTATTCTTTGGAGGTCATGTTAGTCAGGCTTCTACAGGTCTAGGATTGAACCTTGATTTGGATAGTGAAAACGTTATTTCTATTGGAAGCGAAGAAGCAAATGAAACTAACATTAATCTACAAGGAGAAACTGATGTAAACGTAAATGCTGACGTTGAGGCAACAGAAGAGGAATCTTCTGAAGCAAACGTAGACACATCAGCAAATGTGGATGCTAATGCAGATGTCG